>JANXOJ010000424.1 GCA_025353625.1 Planctomycetota bacterium
CCACCAACCGACCGACGTCCCTGCGAGCATCAATCGCGAAGGGATGATGCGCGTCGCGCGGCTGGCGTTTTCCACGGTCGATGAAATGGCCGACGGAAGCGTGCGACCCCGCTTCCGCAAGCTTGCCAAGTTCGACGACGATGAGTCGCGACGCCGTATGGAAAGTGCCGATGCGTTGATAATTCGGGCCAACGATCCGCCGTTGCGGATGGGCATCGCCTGGCACTTCGATGAATGCGAACCCGATACCGTCGTCGTTTGCAACGTGGTGCCCGGCTCGCCGGCTGCGCTTGCCGGTCTTCACACGGGCGACCGAGTCTATCGCATCAACAACCGCGACTTTGCCAACGACGCGGTATTTGCCCAGTTGGCCCGCTCCTTGCCCGACCCGCTGGAATTGATCGTCGAGCGGGATGGGCGATATCGCGTAGCGGTGTTGAAGCCGACGTCGGGTGACGCGAAAAAATTGGTGGGTCGGCGCGAACCGTGAGCACGGGGTCCGCTCGACACCTCCCTACTCATACATCGCGCGGAGCGAGATGAGTGCGTTGACGTTAATCTTTTGCCGTGTGCAGCCCGCATTCCGTCTTTGCCGAACCGCTCCAACGCCCGGCACGTTCGTCCTCGCCCGGCAGAACGTGCCGCGTGCAGGGCTGGCAGCCGATGCTTGGATAATTTTGATCGTGGAGCGGATTGTAAGGCACGTTTTCGGAGAAGATACGCTTCCAGACGTCCTTCTTCGTCCATGCGGCGAGCGGGCTGATTTTGACGAGGCCGAATTTTTTGTCCCAGCGCACGATGGGTGTATCGGCCCGCGTCGGCCCCTGGTCGCGGCGTATGCCGGTGGCCCAGGAGTCGTAGTTGGCCGACACGCGATGCAGCACGGCGATCTTGCGGTCGCCGCAGCAACGATCCGAGTCGTGTTCGTAGACCGGCCCGCCATTGAGCCGTTCGTAGTCCGGCACGCTCAACTCCGGGCGTTGTAAATCGATGTTGATGCCGTACTTCTCGTTCATCCGATCGCGAAGTTCCAGCGTCTCCTTGAACTGATAGCCGGTATCGAGATTGAAGATGTAGACGCGCGGCTCGATCTTGGCCAGCATCGAGATGATGACGCACCCCTCGGGGCCAAGCCCGGTGGCCATCGTGAACTTAGGAAAATAGCGTTCCACAGCCCAGGCGAGAATCTCCTCGGGCGTGCGGCCTTCCAGCAGCCGGCTCTGTTCCGCCAGCCAGTCGATCACGTCTGGACTGGCGGCGCGAACCGCCGGCGCGGCGACAATTTTCCGTTCAATTGATTCGGTGGATACCATTGGAATCCTATCCAATTTTGCACTCGGCCGTTTTTCGGATAAAGCGGTACTCATGTTATCAATATACGGGCAAGGCGTTTCAAAGTAAAGAGTAAGATGATAAACAAAGTCATGTATAATCTGCTTGTTCCTCAATATCGACCGGCGGAATAACCGCTCTTAACGGCAAATCGAGAACATTTTCGCGCATAAATCCGTTACGATGGAGCGAAATTGGTTTTGGCGGTCGAAGGTCAATGGTCATTCGGCAAGGGAGGATTGAAATGCTGGTCGCTTGCGTACACGTCAACGTTAAGTCCGAGCATATCGAGGCATTTATCCGGGCGTCGCAGGAAAACGCGCGAAATACGATCCAGGAGCCGGGCAACTTGCGATTCGACGTGATCCAGCAAATGGACGACCCGACGCGATTCGTTCTGTATGAGGTCTATCGGGATGAGGCGGCGTCAAAAGCCCACAAACAGACGGCCCACTATGCGCGTTGGCGCGATACGGTGGAATCGTGGATGGCGGAACCGCGTCGCGGGATATTTTATGGGAGCCACTTTCCAGCGCGCGAGGATCAGTGGGAGACGCCGGAGTGAGTATTGTAGGTTCCATTTGACTCCACCATCATGAAAATTGAACATCTAGCATTTCAAGTTGCCGAGCCGGCCGCGATGGCCGATTGGTACGTCGCACACCTGGGATTCTGTATCAAACGAGCTGGCGACGAACCGGTGGCGGTTCGCTTTCTTGCCGATAGCGCGGGCAGCGTCATGCTGGAACTCTATTTCAATGCGGACTACCCGGTGCCGGACTACTGGGCCATCGACCCCGTCGCACTGCACTTAGCACTTTACTGCCGCGATATTCCGGCAACGACGGCCCGGTTACAATTGGCGGGGGCCAAGCTGATTCGCGGCCCGGAGGTCGTTCGCGACGATGCGTTTGCCATGCTCCGCGATCCTTGGGGACTGCCGCTGCAACTCGTCCAGCGCGGTCAGCCGATGATCGACGTATGAACCGAGGTTCCATCATGCCGCTTATAAGTCAGATTGTCATCCCCGCCCGGCTTGCTTCGACGCGCTTGCCGCGCAAGTTGCTCCTGGCCGAGACCGGCAAGCCGCTGATCCAGCATACCTATGAGTCGGCCCAGCGGGCGACCCGGCCTGCCGGCATCCGTGTCGCCACGGATCACGAAGATATTTTCCGCGCGGTGGCGGCCTTTGGGGGACGCGTCGAAATGACCCAACCCGATGCTCCCAGCGGCACGGATCGCGTGGCCGAAGTCGCGCGACGGATGGAGGGCGTTGATATTATCGTGAACGTCCAAGGCGACGAGCCTGAAATCGCCGGCCGCTCGATCGACTTGGCGATTGAGTTGCTCGAATCGCGCCCCGATGCGGTCGCGTCAACGCTGGCCACACCGATTCGCAACCGTCGGCAGCTTGAAGACCCGTCCTGCGTGAAGGTCGTATTTGATTCGCGCGGCACTGCCCTCTACTTCAGCCGCAGCCCCATCCCCAAAGCAAGAGATTGGGACGACGCACTGCTTTCGTACGATCCGCCCTGCTTCTTCCAACATGTGGGGTTGTATGCCTATCGACGCGATTTCCTGCTAAAGCTCGCCGCGATGCCGCCTTCGCCGCTGGAAAAAATTGAAAAGCTCGAGCAACTTCGCGTTCTCGAAGCCGGCTATTCGATCCTCGTGGGCGTGGTCCATGAGCCGACGTTTGGGATCGATACGCCGGACGATTATGCGGCGTTCGTGCAGAAAACTGGGCGCTAGACGAAGCTAAGACCTACATGGAACGTCAAGCCATCCCGCTTTTTCATTCTTTCGTGTTCTCCGTGCCTTTCGTGGTTCAAAATCTTTCCAGGTAATTGCCTACGGAGCGGGTGATCACTTCAGGCGGTGCGTTTCTTCATGGATATTGTTTTGAACCACGAAAAACAGTCGAGTAGGAGAGGGGCAGCCGGGCTGCCTCCTCTCCCCTCATCAAACCGGACGGGCGGATTTCCCGCATCCGGCTTACCCGAGAACTTTTCGCCGTGAGGCATGCACAGGATGTTCGAGGTCTGTGAAGAATTGCAA
>JANXOJ010000453.1 GCA_025353625.1 Planctomycetota bacterium
GCCCTGGAGCTTCGGCAATGTAGTTCATGCCGATCTCTCCGTTGAGTCCCAATGCCACGGACGGATAAGCCGTACTTACTCCGTAACCGGCGACCATGTCGCCCTCTTGGATGAGCGTGGGAGCCGACCCGGCCGTACTGAACTCATACCAGCGAGCGATGTTCAATAGGCTGCCGGAAACCGTCACACCGGCATTGTGGGAAGCTACGAGTTGGTTGTTGCGCCAATCGGCCCACAACATACGGTCGTCGATAGCGCCAATCACTCCCGGCACGCCGGGAGTTTGCGAGAATGGGTTCACGGTAATTGTCGTTGTGGTTAAAACCATCGTCGACAAATAGCCCGTCCCCTGAATGACGTTGATACTGGGGTCCGTCGTGTCGTTGTTCTTTTGCACAAAGTATTCCAGATTGGCTGGACCACCATGCATGTGTGCCGGAATCAAGATATTTTGATCCGTAGCGGAAGGTACGACGGTCAACGTCGTCGCGAGTGCGCCGCCGCTAAGCAGCGATGCATCTTTTGCAACGGTCAGAATCAGGTTGTGGGTAAACCCGAAAAGGCCAAAGCTATTGACGGAAAGGAAGATTGCGTCCGAGTTAAATCCCATCTTCGGGAAATCGGGAAGCGACGTGTCGCCTTCCGTAACCGAAGTGATCTTCGTGTAATAAAACCCCTTGGTTGGATCGGATGTTTTGGAAACCGCGAAATCAAAATCGGCGACTTCAAGGCGTGGATTTTTCGCCGAGGCCCTGATTTCAAGGATGGCGAGATAAAACCTCTGTGCCCCTTCGTCGTAAACGACGTAGGGGTCGCTGAAGCCCACTGCCGTATTGTTATCGTAAATCGTGGAAAAGAACTGCGCGAACTGCTGCTCGGCGACGAGCGTTTTTCCCGTTTTGTCTTTAATCACTATCGAGGTATTCACGGCTTCAACAACCGCAGTCGGCCCCACCGCCGCAATCGTATCGGGCGGAGTGTCGAGATTGTTTGTGGAGTCAATGCCCAAGATATTGTGCGGAACCAAGACGGGCGAATTAAGTATGTTTTCTTGCGTTTGTAGCGTGTAGGCCCCGACCGTCGTGCCCTTTCCAACGGCCTGAACGTAATAGATGAACCCGCCTTGGGCCGGAATCGAAAGCGATGCCTTCACTTGACCGCTGGCACTGCTCGTTGCGACACTCGTGCCCAATGCCGTGCCGTCGGGGGCATATACCGTCATCTGCGGCGTCAACGAACTTCCGGGCGAGGCGATATCGGAGATCAGAAAATTCCCGGTAAAAGGTGCATTGAACTGAAACATATCGGAGTCGCCCGCGACCTCAATCCGGCCCGATGCAATTCCATAGCCATCCGGCCCGACGAGGGCCGTTCCCGCCAGTGCAATCGAAGGGACCGTATACGTCTTTCCGGTTTTATCGACGCCGCTCAACGCCTGGCCTATCGTATCGACTGGATTATCGTCCGGCACGGGGGCCAGCGCGGTGGTATTGACGATGATCGTGTACTGTCCGGTCGATGTGCCAACGCCCATCGCCTTGACGTAGAACGTGCCGCCAGCCGTGGTATCGATCGTAACGCGGCTGTTTTTCGACGCTCCGATATTGTCGTTTCGCTGGAGGAGAACGTGGTTGGCGTCGTACACCTCTATCACGGGGTCCAACGATGCCGTCGCGGCGATGTCGTCGATTACGATATGGTCCGGCGCGCTCGCGACAAACTTGAACATGTCGGCATCGCCCGTCCGATCAATATTGGCCGGTGCCGCCTTGCCGGCAGACGAGTTGCCGGAACCCGATGCATCGAGCACGATCAGAGGGCTGGGATTGGCCGTCGCACTGTCGGCACTAGCAAACGTATCCCCGTAGTCATCGACGGGTGTGGCGGGCGTCGTGCCAAACGTCAAATTAAACGTACCCGTGCTAGCGCGAAAGGCGGCGGTCTTGATGTAATAGGTGGCCCCCGCCGTCACGCTGACATCGACCCGGCTATTGATGCTCGCGGCCGACTCGTTATCGTTTGTCGCAATCTGCGTTTTTGTCGAGTCATAAACCGTTAGGAGGGAATCCAGCGGGCTGACGGGCCTTGCAAGTTCACGGATTGTAAGCGTGCCGGTGAGCGGTGCCACGAATGTGAAATAGTCGGCATCTCCGCTATTGGCAACGGCACCGGCAGCGTTGCCGGAGCCATTTGCCGTCAGCGAAATCGTGGAAGCCGTGTCGATCAACTTGCCGTAAAGATCGGAAAAAACCAAATTGTACGCGCCCGTTTTACCGTTGGTGGAACCGGCCGTAACGTAATAGGTCGTATTCGCCGTCACTTGGATGTCGAGGCGACTATTGAGATCCTGGATCGGCGAGTTCGGCTGTAGCTCGTTATCGTTGCTGGCAATTTGCGTCTTGGCCGAGTTGTATACCGTTAAGAACGAATCCAACGGACTACCGGCTGCCGCCGCCTCACGGATTCTCAGCGTGCCGGAAACCGGCGGGACGAATCGGTAGGCATTCGCTGCTCCACTAGCGGGGGCTAGGCCAGCTACCGTCTCTGAATTCGTGGCGACGAGTGTTACGACAGTCGCCCTATCGAGCGAATCGGAGAGTGTTGTTGCCGCAACGAGCGCAGGAGAAACGCTCAGCAGCTGCCGACTTTCCAACGCCTCAAAACGAAGAACTCGCTTCTGAGCCATCTTAATTTCCCTATTATCCCAGGTGCAATGATTAAACCTATTGTCGTCACGCCCCTCGCGCGTTGTCAATGGTGTTCCATGAAAAAGGCGGATTTTGGCTCGTTCCGCGTGCCGAAGGTGAAGACAGTGGCGGATACTTTGGTGGTGCGGGTTTCGATTCCAAGGGTGACCCAATCCCAGGTGGCTCGCAAAAGAAATTACTTGCTGAATTGCTTCGGGCCTGTCATAATGGGAGTAAATGCGATACTTGGGGAACATGGGGTGTTTGCGAAGATTTTCCGCAGCACGGGCTATACCCCACATCCGCGTGCCCGTCCATTGACATTTCGGTAGTTTTGCGTTCTTATAGATTGAGGAGTTTCTGCGGCGCGCGATGGCAAGGCGCATACCGTGGACCCCCTCGTTGGGAGAGGTTGAGATATGTCGTATTTCCATGCGGCGATTGGGCAAATTGGCTCGTTCTCCAAGCGGCTTTTCGCCTTGGGTGGTCGATCTGGCAGGTCGGCAAAAAAAACGTCAAAAACGTCGCGGAATCGGCTTCCGCGCCGCTTGATGATCGATCCGCTGGAAGATCGCCAATTGCTCAGCGTCAGCCCGTTGGATCCCAACGCCATCCTCGTGAATCAAGTCTACGGTCAAGCGCAGACCACCACGACCGGCCATTCCGTGGCCACCGACAACAACGGCGACTTCGTGGCCACCTGGAGCCGCAAGGATAACGTTCTCGACGCCTCCGGAAATACGATCGCGGACCCCCAGTCGGGCAACATCTTGACTCAGTCGAACGTCTACGCCCGCTACTTCACCAACGAAGTGCAGCGCGTACTACTGCCGCCTGGAATTGAGAACAATTTCGACGACGATCCGCAAACGGT
>JANXOJ010000463.1 GCA_025353625.1 Planctomycetota bacterium
TGTCGTCCGTAACCGTGATCGGTCCCTTACTTGGGGCCTTCTCTCCGCCGGTCCCGGCACAATCGGCCCCAGTGTTATGAACCAGTACATTATTCCACCCCACTGCGTAACATGCAAGCTGATTGACTGCGAAGTTGTAGACGTGGCCCTCGAAAATGCGATGCTCGACTGCCTCGACGGCCAGCGTCCGCCCGTCGCGGAGCAAGACTTCGTCGCCCGGCAGTACGTGGTGGGCGCAGACCCAACGGCCCGGCATCGTCGCGCCTTCCGCTACCCCAGGAAGTCCCTTGGGCAGAGGCCGTTCGGCGAGTCGTTCGCCGCGCACGACCCAAATGGGATGGAGTTGCGTCGATTCGATCGTTTCGCCACCCACCGCGAGGATTGCCATCGGTCCGCTATAGAATGTCTCGAACGTATCGAGCACTAGGCATTAAGCCGGTCGGGCGCGTCAAGACAGAAAAAAGCCTTGTATAAGGTGGACTCTAGGTTTCTGGGGGTGGGGCGTTTTGCAGCCAGTGAACTTGTCCCACTCCTTGCAGTAACGGCTCGTTTCCGGCCCCAGGTATTCCGCTATGGCGGCAAAACTGAATTGCCCGGCGGACGACGCGCCCAGCAATGCCTCTAACAAACCAGTTGCTACAGCGTCTTTGGCCGAGTCGTTGCCTTCCTTCAGAAGCAATTCCACAACGTCGAGAACATTGTTTCGGTCGAGCGCGGTCCACTCGTGGTACCGGGACGCGATGACTCGCCCAAGCGTTGACATGGCGAGGGTAATCGGCGGATTTTCAGGTTCCCATTCTGCGCGGAGGGCCGCGATTGCGTCCGCTAGAGAGCTGTTGAGAGAAGCGAGCCGGAACACAGCTTCGTCTGAGTCAATTGGCATCTTTCAATTCCCGTTCAAAGCGTTTTCCATATCCCGATTAATATACTCGGCAGCAGGTGTCTCAAGCATTATTGGCACAGACGGCGTCAAGTTGCGTCCCCACAGAGCTTGACTCCATTTCTCCAGGCAGTCCCCGTATATCCTCGCCAATGAACCATACGCAAGTACCATTGGACACCCGACTTATTATGCCTCAAAAACCCCCGGACGAAGCCCGCCGCATGCTTGAGACGGATGAAGCAGATTTTTGTGGTGCGGGCGTCTCGTCTGCCCCGATAAATGCAGGCGGGACGCCCGCACTACAATTTCAGCATCGGTAATTCTCGCAACTGTTTAGCAGAACTTGGTCGCCGGTTTGCGGGCCGATTGTCGTTCTCTTCCGGGCATGGAGTCTGCCCACGGCTTTCCATTGAAATCAGGGCCGCTTGCCGAATTTCTGCAAAAGGAACAACAGCAAGACTGCCCCCGCCGTCGCACAGATCAGACTTCCGAGCAACCCGGTGGCCGCAAGTCCAACGAGTCGGAATACCAATCCACCGAGGATTGCCCCGATGACACCGACGATAAGGTTTCCAACGAGGCCGAAGCTCCGGCCCTCCATGAGCTTGCCTGCCAGCCAACCCGCCGCCAAACCGATCAGCAAAAAGTAGATCAGTTCATTCATTTTTTTGTCCTTCAACCGTTGTGACTATTTGGGAATTCGGAAAAACGATTCCCGGCTTCACGCCCTCTGTGCCAATATTGCGTGAGACACCTGCCTCCCGAAAATCATTATAGAGGGCAGGATGTTTTTGAGCTAGGAGTAAATCAAGGATGCCAACAGAACAAGGGGCCTTGGCGAGCGAAATGGAAGAAGGGCGTAGCCCGACTGGAGTCGCGTCTAAGATCGTTTAGCCAGTTCTCCTAGGTAGTCATCGAGCGACATTTTGTGAGATTCCGCCAGTGCTTTAAGGGTAGAACTTGTCGCTGCGATCTGCCCGCGTTCAATTCGACGCAGATGACGGTCTACGATCCCTTGGATATCAGTTTGCTTGAGACCGTGTTCTTTCCTCACAGCACGAATCGCAGCCCCATAATTCAAATTGAACTTCTCGGACCTGCGCTGGGCGACAATGAGTGTGGTTGGATCAACAATACCCTGAAGTTGTTCCCATCCCAAATGAACGTCAGCGTGAGGCCAATACAAGTAGCTCCCGTCCTCGTCAATCTCAATTGCCTCGATTTGCTCAAGCTGGTTTCCTAGTAAGCGATCCAGTTTGATTACTGGAACAAACAACCGCTGAAAAAAGGGTGAAAGGACTACGAGATTAGCTCCCTCAACCCACGTATCGACAATGCGATTTCGATCTGTGCCGACTGCTAGTCCACTGATCGCACGCTTGATTATCGCAGAGATGGCATCCAGATTGCGTTCTCTAGCGATGTGCAATCTGCGCGAGTCCTTCACATTTAACCGAGGAACACGGCTTGGGATGGACTCAACGGGCATATCCTCGACAAAAACCAGATTCCTTCGATCGTTCCTTGTCGTTGCGAAAACCTTGACATTCTCGGGAATATCTGCCAGACGACAAACAATGAGTGTCCTCCCGGCATGAGTTCGTCCAATGTCCTTCCAGACAACATCGCCCCAATCACGGAATGTTGATACTTTAACGTAATTCCGCACTTTATCTGGCAACGCGCGCACACAGGTTTGACAAATTGTTCCGAATGTACAGTTCGTGGCCACCACATGAAACGTGCCATGTACGGAAGTTCTAATTGACTTTTGAAGGCGATGTTCGGATTCGGACATTCTAAGCTCCACGGAGCGATTCCCACTCGGCCAAGAGCGCAATGCGATGTTTTTCTGCGAGATTACAAAGTTGTTTCAGCAGACTTGCGGATGGTTGCTTTTTAGCCCATTTGACTTCAACCATTTCGGTGCGGTCAAGCAGGAAAAGGACTTTGACTTCCCATTCACCGCTCTTCTTCGCATGGAAATGGGGCGGATCATGGTCAAGAGACCAGAACCAAAGTTTCAAACTGCTGATGTGGAACGCGTTTACCGTCGCCATTCAATTTTACGCCCACATCGGACAAATGCAATGATCGACTTTATAAAAATGTCCGGTTCTGGCAAGGCGGCACAAACAGCCACCCTGCGGGGTGGTGGGCGGCTGTTGTTTTTGAAGCTTGTAAGGATTTCTGTGTCAACCGAATTAGCAGGGCCATCTTGGCCGTATCTCGCCACGGGCTGGAAGCCCAAGCCACAAAATTCCGTACAGGTCCCAAATTTCAGCGGCGGTCATTCGTAGATCACCCATCTTCGCGCTTTGTCGTAGTAGCATCCGCCATATAGTTGCGCTGCCAGATTCCCACGCACCCATTTCGTTTTAGTTCGGGAAAAAGGCGTTGTCAAGCGTGAAAACGGGCATGTCGAAAACGGGTAATTTAGTAACACTTTACCGGAGTGAAGTAAATTCGAGGCAGATTACATCGTGGGGCAGGTTTTTAACCTGCCTGAATTCTGGACAGGTTGAAAACCTGCCCCACGAATAAACATTTCCACTCCGCTAAAAAGATACGTAATTTAAGAAAAATCGCCCGGTTCTGGTAGGGAAGCCAAGAATGTCTTGCCGTCGAAATACGACCGCCTACCAATCCAGTTCCAGCCCGAAGGTGAAGCCGTTATAGAAATCGGAACCTTTGGTATTGATTCCGCGACCGTTCTCTGGGACCAAGGAAAAATTGATCTGTTCCGGGGCACGGGCGAGGTCTCCGACAAACAGCATATCGTAAGAAACATGTCCCACCACGTTGGGAAGGAACTTGTAGCTGCCCGCCACACCGAACCCGCCGGCAAAAGCAACGCCGCTGCTGGAGGCACTAAAGGAAGTATCCGTATCGTTCGCGGTGGTAATGCCGTCGGCTAAAAGGGGACGGGTTCCATTGAACGCGGTCAGAATGCGACTGTTCTGGTTTGCGAAATTGAGGAACATTCCCAAGTTGCTGTGTGCTTCCATCTTCCAGCGGCAGAAGCGATATTCGAGCGTCCCGCCCGTCTGAAGGCCCAAGAGAGTGTTGTGGGTGCTAACCGCGTAGCTACCTTGATGGGTATAGTTCGGGAGTGCCGACGGCGCGTAGGTGATCGTACCGTCCGGATTCACGGTAGCGACGGCGTCGAAATGATTGCCGGAGGCGGCATAGTCGAACGTCTCATTGATGACCATCATTTTCGTACCGAAGAAGTACTTGTAGTAATACCCGGTCTGGCATTGGCGATACCAACGGCCATTGGGGTGCATCACAAGTTGATCGGGCTGATTGTGGCCGGCAAAGATATAGTTCATTTCCCATTCATTGTAGGAAGCAAAATAATTGGCCGACGCCGCATCGGATCGGTTGAATGCTTTGTCGTAATTCGCCCCAAGGGTCGAAAAAATCGGCGAGGGCAATCCCGATTGCCGCCCGTTCACGTCCAGGATCGTTGGAAAGGGGCTGATCATGCTTCCGTAGAACTCCGTAACCACAGGCGATGGGACGGGGGTGGTTGTGGTAGGAAACGGCGTGGTGTCGTAGCGCGGGATCGTTGATCCGGCAGCAGATAGACCGGCAGCGTACGTGTTCAGTCCGCTAAAGCCGAAGTCGATGAAGTGGTCTCTCGATTCGCCATCGCGCCCGAGGAAGTGACTTAACGTCAACCCATATTGCGGACTGGCCGTTGTGTTCAGCGAATGGACTTCCAAAAGTGAGAGTTGAAACGTCGCCAAAGGGACATCGTTCAAATACTGCGCGTTGGTCGCCGTGCCGCTGCTCGTCGCTGGAAAGGGGCCGCCGGGCAAGGAATTGGTCGCCAAGGCTCGGTTGGTCGGTCGGGCCATTGCCATCACGCCGATCGAGTTTTCGATTGTCCAAGTCGGCGGCAGGCATCCTCCGCCGCCGCACATTTCGCAGGCTGCGGGAGGAGTGTCGTCAAACATGCCGCCGATCCGCGGCTGATTTTCGCCGACGACGCCGTCGCCGTCATCGGAAATTGTGGCAATTTTCGGCTCGGGCTGTCCGCGCGGCACGACCTCCGGCTGATCGTAGCGGGTTTGTCGCCCTTGTTTCCAGTCGTCGGCGAAAGCGCTACTGCTAAATGCTGCTCCAGCAAACGCCAGAGCCACCAGAATGCCCATGATTGCTGTCTTCACTAGACCATTCTCCTTAACATTCCTGCTGGCACTACGCTGCCAAGACCCTGCGACCCGTTTGACGCATTTTCCGTCTCTGCGCCATGAAATTCATCTTGCCAAATACCGTCTGTGACGGAAAATGTCGTCAAAATCAGAATAATCGTTAAAAATACCCAAGAGGCCATGGACTACTTTATCGGCAAAATTTCGCTAACAGTAAAATGTTTTGCAATTTATCCATTCTTACTTTGGGAATTTCCCATAAATCCGACCGGAAGGGGGTGTTCGATTGCCACAATAATGGAGAAAATACTATTTATTGTGCGGGCAGGATTGCGCTTAACTGGGAATAATCGACTAGGGTAAACGTAATTCCGCCGCCGATGGCCGCGGGTTAAACGAGGA
>JANXOJ010000494.1 GCA_025353625.1 Planctomycetota bacterium
CCGCTTCGGTTCGCTGCGCTCACCGAAGCGGAGCGGGCCACCTTTAGGAGAATGTACACCACTAAAGTAATGGGACATTTCTATTGGTTCGAAACAGGGGACATTTCTATTGGTTGACGACACAAGACCTTTCCATCTTAGTTGACATTCCACGCTCGCGCCGTTAGCCTAGCTATAAGAGCGGATGTCACGTCCGCCGCGAATTTTAAGCGGGAAGGATCCAATGGGAGGCGTTTTCTGCGCAACCCAATCCCTTCCTTTGGGTAGACCGGGGGCCTATATGGCGAAGCGGAAAGCTGACTATACCGAAATTCTCGTCCGACAGGGGCTCATCAGCCCCGAGCAGTTGGCGGAAGCCAAGCAGATGGCCAAAGAGTCGGGAATCAAATTGCCCGATGCCCTGGTCCGTCTCGGATACGCCTCCGGCGATGATATTACGCGCGCGATTGCCGAACAACACGGGCTGAACTTCGTAAATCTCCGCGAGGTCGTAGTGCCTCCGTCGGTGATCGAACTGGTGCCGGAATCGGTCGCACGCGAAAACGCCGTTTTGCCACTGGCCGAGGGCGATGGCCGCCTGACAGTCGTTCTCAGCGACCCGATGGATATCGACACGGTCGATAAACTGCGATTTATCCTCAATCGCCAGATCGAATTGGCCCTAGCCCCCCGCGAGGCAATACTTGAAGCCATCAATAGGTACTATGGCCAGACCATAGCCGAAAGTGCTGACTCGATGCTTCAGGAGTTCACCGATACGGCCATCGACTTTACCGAGACGGTGGACGACGGCCCCAAGGGGGACGAAGGAGTTGACGAATCGAGTGCCCCCGTCGTTCGCCTGGTGCAGTTGATTATCTCCGAAGCCGTCCAGCTTCGCGCGTCGGATATCCACATCGAACCGTTTGAAACCCGGATTCGCGTCCGGTATCGGATCGATGGCATCCTCGTTGAGCGGGATAGCCCACCCCGCCGTTTGCTGGGTGCCGTGCTATCCCGTATTAAGATTCTCGCCAAACTGGACATTGCCGAGCGGCGGCGAACCCAAGACGGACGGATAAAGGTTACGGTCGGAGAAAAAGACCTCGATCTTCGCGTGAGCATAATTCCCTCGGCTCACGGACAGTCCGTGGTCATGCGGATTCTGGATAAGGACAACATCAAAGTCGGCCTTAAGCAGCTTGGTTTCGGTGAAGATGACTTCCTCAAATTCAAGACCCTGATCTACCGGCCAAACGGAATTATCCTCGTCACCGGGCCGACCGGCTCCGGCAAGACGACTTCGCTCTACGCCTCTCTCAACGCCCTAAATACCCCCGATCGGAAGATCATCACCGCCGAAGACCCAGTGGAATACTACCTTCCCGGTGTCAATCAGGTGGAGATCAAACACGATATCGGCCTCGACTTTGCGAGGGTAATTCGTGCGATGCTCCGACAAGCACCTAACGTGATCCTCGTCGGAGAAATGCGCGACTTGGAAACGGCGCAAATGGGAATTCAAGCATCTTTGACGGGACACTTGGTTTTCAGTACACTACATACGAACGATGCGCCCGGTGCTATTACACGTTTAATCGATATGGGAGTACCCGCCTATCTGGTGGCAAGTAGCGTCCTTGCCATCATGGCCCAGCGCCTTGTGCGAGTCGTTTGCCAAAAATGTAAGGCACCCTACACCCCAAGTGATGCCCTCATTCAGTCGGCTGGTATCAAGCCGGAGATGCTGGCCAAGGCCAACTTCTGTCGGGGGAAAGGGTGCGGTAACTGTCAGGGGGCAGGCTACCGTGGTCGGTTGGGCATTTACGAACTGATGATCATGTCGTCGAAGGTCCGCGAGCTTACGTTCAACGAGGCACCGACCGAGCATGTCCGCCGAGCGGCGCAGTCCGAAGGAATGCGGACTTTGTATTGGGATGGCATTGAAAAGGCCATCAAGGGAATTACAACACTCGATGAGGTCTTCCGCGTGGCGAAGCGTGCGGAAAGCGACTAATGTTTGGCGGCATCGACCGCAATGTAGGGTGGTGTCGCGTACTAGCGAAGATCCACGAAGGAACGCATCGGCAATTTGACTGGTCTTCGCGGCCGGTGCCGGGGGCATCGGAACGCTCGACTCCACACGGCAATGACTTTTACCAACTTTGACATCCAACGAAAGGGACCGCTAATCGAGGGGAGGGTAAAATCCGCTTTGGCAAGACGATTTTCGCTCTTAATTTGGACTTTCTGAAAACATTGCGAATAATCGTAGTGCTCAGGGCCAAGGGCAAGGGAACCCGCAGCAGAAAAGACTTATCCATCCGCTTGTCGGATATTGCGCCTCCTCGAAATCATTACGCGAATCTGCGGTTGGCCCCTCAATCGGGCCGCGCGGGGCGTTCCTCGTATGGTTTCAGGCGGATCGGAAGGTATTGGCTATGGGAACGATCCTCATCGATAAGCTCTTGCACACCGTTGTTAAACGGAAAGCAAGCGATCTTCACATTGCCGTCGGACAGCCCCCGGTGCTACGTCTCGATGGCCACATGAAGCGGCTTGAGACCAAGGTTCTCGACGCAACCGATACAATGTCCCTGATGAAGAGCATTGCCCCGGAGCGGTCGCAAAAGGAGCTTCAAGAGAAGGGCAGTGCCGACTTCGGCTTTGCCTTTGGGGACTTGGCCCGCTTCCGCGTTTCCGTCTTCAAGCAAAAGGGCTTCGTGGGGATGGTGCTGCGGCAAATTCCCAACAAGCTCCTCAACTTCGAGGACTTGGGCACCCCGGCGGTGTTGAAAGACCTCATCATGCGGCCCCGCGGCCTAGTCCTGGTGACGGGCCCCACCGGTTCGGGCAAGACGACTACGCTGGCAGCGGCGATCGATTTTTTGAACGATACGCTCGCCCACCATATTATCACGATCGAGGATCCGATCGAGTTCAATCACCCGCACAAGAAGTGTACCGTCAATCAGCGCGAGATTGGGGTCGATGTGCCGACATTTGCCGAGGCAATTCGCCGGGCCTTGCGTCAGGATCCAGACATCATCCTCGTCGGTGAAATGCGCGACTTGGAAACGATTGAGGCGGCCATCACGGCCGCCGAAACGGGCCACATCGTCTTCGGCACGCTGCACACCACCGGTGCTCAAGGGACCGTCAACCGAATCATCGACGTTTTCCCCACGACCCAGCAAGAGCAAATCCGGACCCAGCTTTCGACCTCCATTCTGGGCATCCTTTCGCAGTCCCTGCTGCCGAAAATCGGCGGAGGTCGCGTGGCCGCCTACGAAATGCTCGTCGTCACGCCCGGCATCGCCAACCTGATCCGCGAGAACAAGACCTTCCGCATTACATCGGCGATCCAAACCGGGCAGAAACAGGGTATGCAACTTCTCGACGACCACATGTTTAAGCTCTGGAAAACGGGCTTGGTGGAGAAGAGAGAAGTCCTTTTCCGCGCCAACAACCCGGAGGACTTAGCCGCTCGCATCGCCAAAGCCGAGCGGGGCGTCTTCGAGGACGAATCGGACAAACCGACGTAACCAAATTACCGAAGTAGGACGGGCCAACGGGTCCGCCCAAAAAAAGATCGACGGACGCGGAGGTCCGTCCGACAAGCACCGAGAACGAACGATCATGGCCTTACGACGCATTGGACAAATTCTGGTGGATCTCGGCTTTCTCACCGACGATCGGGTGAAGATGGTCCTTGAGGAGCAGCGGCAGCGACCCAAGGAGCTGTTCGGCCAGATCGCCATCAGCATGGCCGTGCTAACCGACGAGCATCTCGTGCAAGGGCTGGGCGAGCAGATGGGCCTCCAGGTCATCAACTTGGCCGAGGTCATGGTTCCGCCCAAAGTCCTGGCCATGGTCACCGAGCCGATGGCCCAGCTCTACCGCATTGTCCCCGTCAAGTTCGAGGACGATACGCTCACCGTCGCCATGTGCGACCCGCAAAAGCTCTCCATCATCGATGAAATGCGGAGCTTCCTGGGCCACAACGTGCGGGCCGTGGTGGCGACGGAAAAGGATATTACGAAGGCCCTCACGCGCTATTACGCGGCCGGTGGCGAGAGCGTCGAGACGCTGATTGCCGACATGGAGCAAGACACCGATCTGGCCGCAGCGGTTGCCGCACTCGAGAAGGGCGGTGCCACCGATCTGACCAGCGCGGAGGCCCTGGCCGATAGCGCGCCGGTTCGCAAGCTCTTGAACATGGTGCTGCTGATGGCCATCAAGGACCACGCCAGCGACTTGCACTTCGAGCCGTTCGAGAACGAATTCAAAATCCGCGTCCGTGCCGACGGCGTTCTGTATGAAATGGTGCCGCCGCCGCGCCACTTGGCCTTTGCCATCACGACGCGCATCAAAGTCATGGCCAATCTCGACATTGCCGAACGGCGCGTCCCGCAGGACGGTCGCATCCGCCTCACCGTCGGCGGCCACCCGGTCGATCTCCGCGTCAGCGTGCTGCCCACCATGTTCGGCGAAAGCGTCGTCATGCGCGTGCTCGACCGCTCGGTGGTCATGCTCGACCTGGGCGTCGTCGGCATGGATACCGCCACGCTGGTAGGCTTCCGCGAGATCATCCGTCGGCCCAACGGCATCGTCCTCGTCACCGGCCCGACCGGCTCGGGCAAGACCACCACGCTCTACGGTGCCCTCAACGAACTGAACACCATCGACGAAAAGCTCATCACAACCGAAGACCCCGTCGAGTACGAGATCGACGGCATCGTGCAGATACCGATCGACGCGGCGATCGGCAACACGTTTTCGCAGTGCCTCCGTTCCATCCTGCGACAAGACCCCGATAAGATTCTGGTGGGCGAGATTCGCGACCTGGAAACGGCGGAAATCGCCGTGCAGGCATCGCTCACCGGCCACATGGTCTTCAGCACGCTGCACACCAACGACGCCCCCAGCACCATCAGCCGTTTGCGCGATATGGGCGTGCCCCCCTTCCTGCTGACGGCCACGCTGGAAGCCGTGCTGGCTCAACGGCTGATCCGCAAAATATGCACCGGCTGCCGCGAGCAGAGCGTGCCCAATACCGACCTTCTCGCCCAACTCGATCTGTCCGCCGAGGATATCCTCGACAAAAAGTTCTATCGCGGTCGCGGCTGCCCGGCTTGCAACAACAGCGGCTTCAAAGGCCGCACCGGGCTATATGAATTCATGCTCATGAACGATCAGCTTCGGGAGCTGATCAATACGGGCAGTTCCACCGAAAAATTACGCGATTGCGCCGTGCAAACCGGCATGCGCTCGCTCCGTTCCGCCGGCCTGGAAAAGATATTTGCCGGCATAACCACCATCGAAGAAGTCGTCCGCGAAACCGTCATCGATTAACCCTCTGGTTTCCATGCTGTGCGTCGCAACGAGAACGAAAACCAAACCAAGTAACCCGAACATTCGGCCCTTCACTCCGCCGGAGCATTATCATGCCGACCTTTCAATTTGAGGCGATGGACGCCACCGGACAAGAAGTCCGCGATGTGATCGAGGCCACCAGCCAGGAAGAGGCCCAGGCTACAATCCGTCAGCGCGGCCTATTCGTTACCAAGCTGGCACTCAAGAAGGAGCGCAAAGGCGCTGCCCAAAAGAAAGTCGGCCAGAAAAAGGGCAAGACGTTCGTCCTCGGCGGCGTCAGCAGCAAGACGCTCACGACCTTCACGCGGCAGTTGGCCATTCTTCAAGATGCCGGACTGCCCATCCTCCGCAGCCTGAAAATCCTCGAACAGCAATCCAAGCCCGGTGCTTTGAAAAACGCCCTCATTGACACCTGCGATGAAATTGAAAGCGGCTCCACCCTCTCCGAGGCCATGAGCAAATCGCCCAAAGCCTTCAACCGCCTCTACGTCAACATGATTAAGGCCGGCGAGGCGGGCGGTGCCCTCGAAACCATTCTCAAACGCCTTGCCGAGTTCCAGGAGCGGTCCCAATCGCTCGCCCGCAAGGTCAAAGGCGCGATGATCTACCCGGTCTTCGTCGTACTCTTTGCCGTCGGCATCTTGGTCTTTATTATGTTGAAGATCGTGCCGCAGTTTGAAAAGATATTCAAGGACTTCGGCACCAAGCTGCCCGACATTACCGAGATACTCATCGGCGTCTCGCGCTGGGTCGGCAATTATTTTTATCTCATTCCGGCCATCCCGATCGGCATCTGGCTCTTCGTCAAACTCTTGCGAAAATTCTCGATGGGCCGCACCGGCTGGGACATTTTCACGCTGAAAATGCCCATTTTCGGCCAGATCGTGGAGAAAAATATCGTCGCTCGAACGACGCGCATCTTGGGCACGCTGGTTTCCAGCGGCGTGCCCATTCTGGAAGCCCTGCACATCACGCGCGAAACGTCGGGCAATGCGGCCTTTGAAAGCATGTACGGAAAGGTCTACGACGCGATCCGCGACGGCGAATCGATCGCCAAGCCGATGAAAGAAAATTCGCACCTCAGCTTCCAGCCCTTCGCCCTGTTTTTCTGGACGATGTTCATCGCCGGCCCCGTCGGGATGCTGATATACCTCACCCGCGCGCGCTCCAAGATCATCGACGACATGGTGGTCAACATGGTGGACGTGGGCGAGGAGACGGGCGAACTCGATACGATGCTCTATAAAGTTGCCGATAACTACGACGAAGAAGTCTCCGTCTTGACCGAAAGCCTCACGGCCCTGATGGAACCGCTGTTGATTATCACCCTCGGCGGCATCGTCGGCTTTATCGTGGTCGCCCTCTTCATGCCGCTGATTGCGCTGATCTCGAACTTGAGCGGCGGGAAGTAAGGGGAAGAATGGTTGGCAGTTTGTCGTCGGAGAGTTGCCGGTTGACTGGGTAGGGTGGTGTCGAGCGCGAGCAAAGACCCGCCAAAAAACTATGAAGGATCGAATCATGGATACAAAAATTGTAAATCCCCCCCGCAATCGCGGTTTCACCCTCGTCGAAATCCTCGTCGTCATCGCCATCATCGGCCTCTTGGTCGGCCTGCTGCTGCCGGCCGTCAACGCCGCCCGGCGATCTGCCAAGCGGGCAAGGATCAAGATGGAGATGGCCAGCCTCGTCGAGGCCCTGGAGCGCGTCCGCACGGAGCTAGGTGGAGGAGAATACCCGCCGGATGGCACCAATGCGATCGACATTCAGCGATTTTGCCGCAAGGCTTGGCCGCGTGTGAACTGGGGCAACGGCGGCGGTGGTGCCCTAGCCTACCCAGTTTGTTCTGCGGACACGGCCTTGGCCTTCTGGTTGGGCGGGGTACAAGATGGTGCGACGAACTTATTCGTCGGATTCAGTGCCAATCCACAAAACCCATTCGACAATAACCCCAGCCGCGTCGGCCCGTTCTTTGAGTTTGACCGCTCGAACTTCAAATCCACGGCACCGGCCAATTCGCCCAACGCGCGGCTGAAGCAAGGTACGGATTTGACTTCAAAGTATGCCGCCCTCAAGGGAGGCGGCAACCCGAATTTGGTTTGCTTCCTCTATCAATACTTTCCTCAAAACGACTTGGTCCTGACCGATAGTCCGTCGCCGTACCTCTATTTCAAGGCCGTGGCCGGGTTGTACGGTGCGCCGTCCGGCGCCAACGGTACCTACGCCTACTGGAATCAACTCAGCGACAGCTCGAAAATCACTGCCTTCAAGGATTCCGATACCCACACGAACGTTTACGCCTGGAAAAACCCCACAAGCTTCCAGCTTCTTTCTCCCGGCTTGGATGGCAAGTATGCCGCACCGACCAAGGGCGCGGGCCCCACGGGCAACGACCCGGCCGACTCGGCCGGACTGTATGCTCCGCTCTATCCGGCTGGCTCGAACTACGAGAAGGCAACCCAAGACGACATGGGGAACTTTACCAAGGGTGCCACGATGGCCGACGACATGCCGTGATGGGAGAGTTTGGTGGGCAGTGAATCGTCGATCGTTTTGGAAGTTTGAAAGAAAACATCATGAAGAGCAGAATTGCAAATTGCCGACGCCCTTCCCGAGGCGGCTTTACGCTCGTTGAGCTTCTCGTCGTCATCAGCATCATCGCCATGCTTGCCGCCGCCACCTTGGGCGTCGTCGCCAGAAGCCGGGAAGCGGCCCGCCTAGCCGCCACCAAAGCCACCGTCGCCAAGCTCAACGACCTCGTGATGCGGCGGTATGAATCGTATGCGACGCGAAGGGTGCCGCTGAGTCTGACGGGGCTTTCACCAAAGCAAGCTGCGGAAGTTCGCCTGGACGCCATCCGCGACCTCATGCGCCTCGAAATGCCCGAACGGTTTCCCGACATCAACGACCCGCCGATGAAACTTCCCTACATAAACCGAGCTTTGTCGCAGCCATCGTTGCAAACGATCTATAAGAATAAGATTGGTGCCAAATCGCCGGGCGATCATGCTGGGGCGAAGTGCCTCTATATTTGGATCATGGCCTCCATTCCCGAAGCGAAGGGCGCGTTCAATTCCAGTGAAGTTGCCGACGTGGACGGTGACGGATTCAAAACTTTCATTGACGGCTGGGGACGGCCCATCAACTTCCTGCGTTGGGCGCCCGGTTTCTCACCCTATTCCGATATCCAAATCGCCGATCCGAAACTTTCCGATGCGAGCAAGGGAATTATCGGCCACCACGATCCCTTCGACCCCCGCAACGTCGATCCGGCCGGCTACGAACTCATTCCGCTCATTTACGCGGGCGTAACCGGTAAGGATAGTAGCGGCAACGACTTCTACGGCATCGACGCAGGCGTTGCCGGCGGCGTGAAGGACACATTCGTGCCGTGTACCGACCGCGCCACCGTGGGGCAACTCAGTTCGACCAACGGCGGCGTTCCCCTCGTCACCAATCACCACATGGACCAGAAGTGACGCCATGCGAAACGCGCAATTGCATAATCGATTCGCCGCAGCACAGGAGGAACGACAGTTAGTCGCTGGGGGCGTTGGCCTCTGGAACCACGTCATCGCGTCGCAAAAGCCTCGTGGCGTGACGCTTGTGGAATTGCTGGTCGTCATCACCATCATCCTAGTCATCGCCGCCGCCACGTTGCCCAGGATCAAGCCAAACGTCGATAACCAACGGATACGCGAGTCGGCCCGCATGATCCATACCTACCTCTCGTCGGCTCGCAATCAGGCGATCTCGACCGGCCGCCCGGTGGGCGTGATGATTGAACGACTGGGAAACACCGATATCTCCGGCAAGCTCATCCTTGCGGAAAGCGGTTGTTCTACGATGCTTAGTCAGACGGAAGTGCCGTTGCCCTATGCGGGCGGAAGTGCCAATTCCTTCGCGGGCGTGAATGTGCAGGCATCGATGATCAATGCCGCCATGCCGAATGATTTTGAACCGACCCTCATTAAGCCGGGCGACCAGATCCAATTTGGCTTTCAGGGCCCTTGGTATCCGATTCAGTCTGTCACCACGACGTCTGGCAGCACGACGCTAACGGCTTCCATCCCACCGAATACGAGGCACCCCTGGGACACCAACAGTGCGACGGCCCGCGTTTACGTGACGTACAAGATATTGCGTCAGCCGAGCAAGTCGGCCGTTGCACCGCTACAATTGCCCTCGCCGGCAGTCGTCGATCTGACGCAGTCCGGAATTGATGGCGTGTCGTCGTGGGGCATCGGCAGCAAGCCCGTCATGATTGTTTTCTCAGCCAACGGCAGCGTGGAAGGAATCTACTACGAGGGAGTCGCTTCAAAGCCGACCAAGATGCTTTGCCTACTCGTGGGTCGTCGCGAACGCGTCGTGAATGGTGCGGCGTTCGCAGACGCTCAAGGCTTGAACAACCTCAGCGACCTAAACGATCGTTGGGTTGGCATCAACCCCGCAACGGGCCTCATCAGCACGGCTGAAATCACCGTCGGCGACCCTAAGTTGTTGCTTCGCACCGGCGACTCGATGGGAGGAAAATGAGATGAAGGCGGAAGGTGGAATGAGGAAGGTGGAAGGAAAAAATATGCTCGTGCAATCAGGGCCTTTTACAATGGATGCAAAAATCGGCTGCGGGATGCAAATTCGGCAGCCGCGTGCTGTGTCGCGCCCATTCCCCATCCCACGCGGCCTCAGCCTGCTGGAAGTCCTCGCCTCCATCGGCGTCCTCTCCATCGGCATCCTGGGCCTGGCGGCCTTGCTGCCGATTGGGCGATTTACCTTGCTGCAAGCCACCAAGGCCGACCGCGCCGGCGACTGCGGCCGCGCCGGCCTCCGCGATGTCGTCGTGCGAAGGATGCTCGATCCGAATAATTGGACCGTGGGCGCCGGTTCCATGCAGGCGATTGCCATCGATCCTCTTGGCATGACCAGCCCCAACCCTCCGGGCAAGGCACCGGCGAAACTCGGCGGGTTTACGCCGAGAACATCGCTAAAAAATTGCAACACGTTCGCCTTGGCCCAACAGGCGTTTGTCTGGCCCGACGACCTGATCGTCACGATGCCCGAGGATGAAAAGCCGGCCCAACCGGCGGGCCGGTCGAAGATTCAACTCGGCAACAAGGGCGACTATTCGTGGTTCGCCACGGTGGTTGGCGACGATCCGACGCATTTCGTGGTCTCGATTGTCGTTTGCTATAAGCGCGATGTGACGGCGGAAAAGGCGGTGGCGATACCGGTAGCCCAATTTTACGACAAGAGTGCCGACGGCACGGCCTTGGGGGGCGGTAGTGTGAAGTTGAGTGCGCCGATCAGCGACGCCGTCGGCGCGGCCAACGGCATCGCGGTCAAGGAAAACGATTGGGTCGCATTGTGCAACAACAAAGGCTTGTGCCGCTGGTATCGCGTGGCGTCCATCGGCGACGATTCGAGCCTGTTGACGCTCGTGGGGCCGGACTGGACGCCCACCGCCGGCGACCAACTCGTCGCCCTGGGCCAAAGTGTGATTGGCGTGTATACGCAGTCGGTCGAGTTGGATACGGACCCGACGTGGACGAACTAGTCGGAAGGATGAGGGATGAGGGAGGAAGGATGAAGTTGAAAAGAATCTTTCATCCTTCCTCTCTCATCCTTGAATTAGGGCAAGGCTGAACGTAAAGGAAAATGCAATGAACCATTCCACTCCCAACCGTCGCGGCGTGCTGTTGCTCGTCGTGCTTGGCATGTTGGCCATGTTCGCCATGGTGGCGATTGCCTTCGTCGTCCTCACCGGCCACGAACGGCGCACCGCCGACGCCGCCAGCCACGTCGATCAAGTGCTCGACGTGCCCGAGAAAACGCTCCATCAGGCGTTTAACGTGGTGGCGACCGGCTCGACCAGTCCGCAATCGGCCATCAAGTCGTGGAGCTTGATGGAGAAGATTTACGGTAACGATCTTTACCCACCTCAGGCGGCAACGGGTGCTACTGCGGGCGCACCGTTTACCGGAACGGACCTGACGGCCGTCTGCGGTGGGCAATTGCTTTCGCTCAGCGTGCCCGACGCGGTCCACAAGATTGGATGTACCTTGACTGTCAGAACCGGCATCGCGGCCGGCATGAGTACGAAGATCGTCGGCATTCAGCCGGGCGGCGGTGCCAACCCGACCATCGTTCACATCCTGCCGTTTGACGGCAACGTCAAACCGCAACTCAACGATCAGTACATCATCAATGGTTTCCCCTATGGCGGCACCGGCTTTGGCTATAACCCCACGAGCGGCCTGCTGGACGACAAGGACGGCGGCAAGCCGATCGCCCTGCTGCCGAGCAACTCGGCAAATTGGAACTCGCCCAATCCGAACGGCTTTCCCGGTCCAAAAGGGGGCGCCAACTGCGACTACACGGCCGCAGACTATCAAGATCCGCTGCTGGCGTTTACCATGCGCAGTCCCACGGTTCCCACATCCATCATTGTGCCTATCCCATCGTTGCACCGCGCGGATTTGATTGCTCACTGGGCAAAAAATGGCGGCTTGACCGTCGATCTTTTGCGACAAATCAGTTTTCGCCCGATTGGTGCAAACTCGGGGGTTGCAAGCCCCGACCATCCGAACTTCACGGGCAGCAACTCCAGTTTTAAGTACG
This sequence comes from Planctomycetota bacterium, assembly GCA_025353625.1. GTDB lineage: Bacteria > Planctomycetota > Planctomycetia > Pirellulales > Thermoguttaceae > JANXQG01. The sequence continues at coordinate 11,971 of JANXOJ010000494.1, forward strand.
ATTGGGACGGCGTTCCCGCTAGCGGGGTGAATGCGAGTTGGGATGTCGATAACGATGGCGACGGCGTGACGGATAGCGTTTGGGTTGACCTGGGTTTCCCCGTACGTTTCACCGCCGAAGGCAAAGCCTACAAACCGCTCTTCGCGATCCTCTGCCTCGATCTCGATGGCCGGCTGAATCTCAACGCCCACGGTTCGTTGGCACAGACCGATGGCGCCTATTACGCAAACGAGGCATTGCCGTATAACGGATCACTTCCAGGCGATACGGCCCAGCCGCCGGTCCCTCGCGCTGCCGGCCAACCGATGCAAGGGAACTCTTACTATGCCGGCCCAGTTAATAAATGGCCGCAATCGGCTCAACTTCCCCGCGGCCAGGGGCGCGGTCCTGCCGAGGTGAACTTGTTGCCGCTGTTTAGCAATTCGCCGGGCAATCCGACGAGCCCCTTTCCCTCGCCGACCGCCGGTTACCAAACGGCACTTTACCAAAATATCTTGGTAGGCAACGCAGGGCTCGGCAATCAGATTGGCCGGTACGGTGAGGGGGCGGGCGGCAATCGTGTTGCCGGGACGAATGGCACGGATTCGCCGTTGAACTGGAACAATTGGTTCGGTTACAACGAGTTGTATTGGAATAACCTTGCGAGTGCAGCGCAGCGCGATGCGTACGGCTCTCCGCCCGATACCCAGAGCCTGGGAGCGATTGGAATCGACCCGGCCGGGCGACCGCTCTATGTGTCGATGGGGGGACGAACGCGGAACAGTCCCTACGACATCGATCTTAGCCACAATGCGGCCCATGCGACGAACGCGAACACGCCGGACAGTCCATATTCGGTGGCTGAACTGGAACAAGTTCTGCGTCCCTACGATCGCGATTCCAGTGCGTTGCCCACACGATTGACCGATCTCACGAAGAACGGCGCCTCTTCGATGCTCGTGCAGCGGCGCGGTGAAGTGACGACGGAGAGTTTCAGCGTTCCATGCGGTCCAACGGTCGTCCCGGAGCCGAATCGCGATAAGCAACCCGATAAGCGTACGCGGCATCCCGTTGATTTGGCGGCTGCCGCCATGACCGCCGCCGGAAAGCCGGTCGATTGGTCCAAGATCGCCGATTTGCTCCCGTGGGAGGTCCAGAACGGCTTAAAAATGGATGTCAATCGGCCCTTCGGTGCCGGATCGACGAGCGGTGCTAGATCCCAGTCGAAGATTGGAACTCCCGTTGCGCCAACGACGCAGATCGTTGAACCCGATCAGCCGGCACAAAAAGACGAGAAGGTTCAGCAAGGGGCGCAAGCGGTCTCGTTCAGCTACGATGCCAGCGGCACGCTGGCAAGCGACTCTCTGCAATCGAGGCAGCTTTATGCCAAGCACCTCTACATGCTGATGATGTTGTCCGCCGACCTGCCGGGTCTCGATAGCCGAACCGGTTCGCGCGACCTTACCGCACGATTGATTGCGCAATGGGCCGTAAATGTGGTCGCCTACCGAGATCACAATTCCATCATGATTGCGTTCAACTACGTTGTCGATCCGATTACCAACGGCTGGGCACCCGACGGCAAGCTGGAGCATACGGTCTGGGGTTGCAAGCGGCCCGATCTGTTGATTTCCGAGACGCTGGCATTTCACGACAGGCGAACCGAAGACCTTAGCAATGAGACCGTCGACCCGGCCAATGTGGCCAACGGTGCCACCGCAACGAGAAATGCAGCCGGTACGACGACGGACGCCGACCCGCATAAGAAAGATCCGAACTTCGACCAGAGGTATCGCCAGCAAGGCTCGCTCTTTGTCGAGTTGCTAAATCCTTGGACCGCGAACGAATCGCAAAGCAAGGATTTGCTACTTGGCGATACGACGAACGCGGCGAACGGAGTTCTGTTGACGCAGACTACGACCGTCGCAGGAGGCGGCTCACCCGTATGGCGACTGATTATTGTCGATCCGACGGGCGCGAACGCACCGGTTGGCGGCGAATTGCGCGACCCGGACGATCCGCTCCAGAAGCCGCAGGTTGAGCGCGCCGTTTACTTTGTGCCGACGGGTTCCATGACCCTTCCCGCGGATATTCCCGCCACGGCCGTTTTCGCGCCGGCAGCACTCCCGGCGAATGCCGCGCACAGAATTGTCACCCCCGGTCAATATGCGGTGATCGGCTCCGGAAATCTGGAAAACAATAGCCGGAATAAGAAGCAGACGCTGATTGGCTTGGATAAAACGACAAAGGCCATTAACGGCAGATTAAACCGATACATAACGCTGGATGACGTTGCCGATGTTACGGCTGCCAACCCCTTCGTTTTGCGAAATAACAGTCCGAAGGCACCCGTGGGATTTGTGCCGCGCATGCCGGTAGTCATGGCAATCGACACCCCGCGGAGGCTGAGCGTTTCTGAGCCGGTGGCCGGTTACGCCAAGTACGAGCAAGCGGCCAAAAAAACCGGTCCATTAACCTACAACGCGGCCACGGAGCAGTACAATCAGACGCTCGATATCCCGCTCGACCTAACGCGCGAAGCCGATGAACCGGGGATTGCAAAGATTCTCGACAACGACGGCACCTACGTTCATTTCCGGATAATTTACCTACAGCGACTTGCCGACCCAACGCGGCCCTATGTGGCCGCCGTGGACGGCAACGTCAACGTGGCAAATCCGTATCGCACCATCGACGCCATGCCGGTTGACTTGACGACCTTTAATGGTGTAACCAGCACCGTCGACCCTAAAAACACGCCGATTCCGATTCACTTTGAAGGCCGTCAGCGCGGCGACACGAATGCGGTCTCCGGTGAATCGAACCTTTGGAAACAGGAAGCGTTTCTAAAAACAAACTGGAATGCCGCGCCCGGCACGGTCAACAACAATTTCTTTGCCAACGGTTTGGTAAGCTCGCTGGGTTACTTAAACGATCCGTTCTATAAGCCGGCCGGTGCTGCGTCGCCGATGACTGCCGGCTATCAAGGCGATCCGCCGGCACCGTTTCCTTGGTTGAATTGGGCCTATCGCCCCTTCGTTAACGAATTTGAATTACTTTTGGTGCCCGCCGTCTCTCAATTTAAGTTGTTTGCTCGCAACGACGGCAATCCTCGAAAATACTATGCCTATATGGACGAGGCCGCGCGACCTCTTCCCATGAATCCCTACAACAACGATTTGCCCTACCCACATTTGCTGAACGTGTTCGATTCCGCAGTCGATGCGAAGGCGGGGCAATCGACGCAGGTCCATCGAATCCTGGGCTACCTGGGCGTGCCGACGCCTTATAACCACATGACCGTTCAGGCTCCCGCGTTGAACGCAAGTCTGCCCGGGCCCCATTGGTTTCATCCGCCCTTCAACAACATCTCCACGTACCGCGAACCGGGGCGCATCAACCTCAATACGATCTCAAGTCCCGAAGTTTTCATGGGGCTCGTCAACTTCCACTATGCCGTGAACGGCAATATGCAAGGTATGAATGAACTATGGGACAAGTTTGTGAAAAGTCGCCGCAGGGGATTGAGTGGCACCGAAGCGGCTATCGATCCCAGCGTTCCCAGCCGTTTCATGCAGCCGTTCCGCACTGCCGGAGGTGCATGGCTTTCGCCGCCAATGGCCGATGGCAAGAGTTCGGCTCCGAGCCGCGAGATCGATGTTACCTTGCTGCGATCGGACCCGGATACCGGCCAACGTCCGCTTTTCGCGGTCGACGACATCAGCATGAAAACGCCGCCGCTGGCCCCAGGCACACCGGACAAGTTCAAATATGCCCACATGGACTACAACCGAAATCCCTACTTCCGCTACCAAGCCTTGCAAAAGCTGGCCGGTTCGACGACGACCCATTCCAACGTCTTCGCCATTTGGATCACGGAAGGATATTTTGAAGTCACAAAATGGCCCGCCGGTAGCGATGCCGGGCACCCCGACGGGTATCAACTCGGTCAAGAGGTCGGCAGCGATACCGGCGACATCGTTCGGCATCGGGCCTTTTATATCTTCGATCGGTCGATTCCCACGGGTTTCATTCGCGGGCAGGATGTGAACTCGGAGAAGGCGACGTTACTGAAGAGGTATATTGAATAAGGGGAGCCGGAAGTGGGCGGTAGTCGGTTGGAAAAGAGGATAGAAGTTGAAGCACGAACGCAAATTTAATGCTTCTGTAACCGTTCGCCAACGCTCCGGTCTTCCCATTCCGCCGGAAATCGGCTAGGCTGGTGGGATGCAGAATCGCATTAGCTTCATCTCCGATTTGCACCTTTTTGCCCGGCGGTCGGAATTCCCACGGTATGCGGAGAACCTGCGCACGGCGGCGCGGCGGTCGAGCGTGCTGGTGTTGGGGGGCGATATTTTTGACTTCAGTTGGTCGACGTTGCCGAGCCTGGAAGCGACGGTCGAGGCGGCCTTTCACTGGCTGCAAAAGCTGGGACAAGAGCATCCCCATTGCCAGATTCACTATCTGCTAGGCAACCACGACTATTGCGGGCCGTTCATCGAGATGCTGGAGCAGCGCAGCGGAGAGATTCCAAACTTTTCGTGGCATCACTTCTATCTGCGGCAAGGCGAGAACCTGTTTCTGCACGGCGATGCGGTCGAGGGCAAGTGGAACCATGAGCGGCTATTGAAGTATCGCTCGCGGTGGCTGCATCGTCCGATGGCCGGCAAGCTAAGCCGAGGGGCCTATTATCTGGTCCATCGCGCCCGACTGCACCATCCGCTGCCGTATCTAATCCATTGGAAGCGGCGCGCGGCGAATCGGCTCTTGGCCTATATGAACTATATCGGCGAAGGCCCGGAGACCGGCGTGCGGAACGTTTACTTTGGCCACATCCATCGGCGGATGCTCAACTATCGGTATCGCGGGATGACGTTCCACAATTGCGGTGCGCCGATCGCGGGGATGCGATTCCGCGTGCTTGAGACGCATTATGATGGCGATGCGCCGAGTGGCGACAAGCACCGGATGGTCGGGGCCGTGTAACGGTGGCGGGCCGGTGTAGCGGTGGCGGGCCAGCAATGTTATCCGACGGATCGAACGGACCCGACGGACGGAACGTGGTCTGTGGCGTTGTACCCTCACCCGCCGACGTGGTCGCGGCCCTTCTCCCGTTTACGAGCGGGGCTTCTTCTGGAAGATCATGAGGTGCGGCAGTTTGGCGAAGATGCCGAATTCCGGTCGATTCGTGGGCACTTTGTAATCGGTTATGGCGTCGTCCCAGCGATAGTCGGTCTGGGAAGGGCTTAAGATATCGACGATGCCGACTTGGCGATAGCGGCTATTGTTGCCGAAGAGGTTGTTTCCGACCCAATCGAAGATACGCCGCTCATTGTTTTGCGGCAGCCAGGAGAAACCGATGTTCGTTAAGACGATGAATTCCGGCTGCGCGGCCTCGATTTCTTGAATCATCTCGTCCTGCATCTTGCCCGCCAGCGGTTGTGGTTCCATGAGTCCATAGGTGTAGATATATCCGGTGGCCGAGTTACGATGGGCATCGAAGAAAATCTCCGGCTCCGATCCTAAAACGGCGATGGTCTGGTCCGGCGTGGAGTGCTTGCGCAAGTATTCCGCCACGACAGGAGCCTCCAGGAACGGATTGCCCCAGTACGTTAAGCGGCAGGCTTGCAGTGGCGACAATACGAAAAGGAACGGACTCTGCAAGTAGAGCGTATAGCAAACGCCCGCGAAGAGGACGATCGCGGCGAGAGCGGGCAAGGGATTGAAGGCGGGTGCTTTGGCGGGCTGTTGGGTGTTGCTTGGTTTTCTTGCGGTACGGCGGTTCTTGGAGCCTGCCCCGGAAGCCGTCCGCGATCTCATGACATCTTCGTTCACCCCTTGCCCCTCTGCCGTGTACGGGAGAGGGGAGTACGTTTTGGACCGATTCCAGAATCGCCCGCCGGCCACTTCCCAGAGCAACTGACAGCCGACCCCGGCGAACGCGGCCACGGCCGGCAGCATGGCGATGAAATAGTGCGTGCGAAAGTAAAAGCCGGGGCAGACGCAGAGGAAGGAAAAGGCGAGGAAACCGAATGCAAACGCGCGCACGCCGGGCCGATCCGGATCCGGTCTGAGCAACACGACGCCCACGATTCCTGCCAAGGCCATCAGCATCAAAGGCCAATTCGGTTCGACGATGTATCCGCCATTTTGATAGAGGGAGGCGGAGGCCAGCGACAAGGGAACATTTTGCACATATTTTGAGGCATACTGGACGGTCCAGAACCAGAACTTTGGCCAGACGCCCGCTCGCCATAGCCAGAGACAGGTCAACGCGTAGGGAAGCACGGCGGCAAGGGAGTAGAGGCCCAAAGCCAGCGGCAGCTTTCTTCGCGGATAGCTCGGCAGCCGCAAACCGAGCAGGAGCAGGAAGCCGGCACCAAAGACCATCAGGAAGACGCCTTGCTGTTTCATCGTGAAGGCCGTTCCGAAAAGTAGACCGCTGGCGATTGCCTGCGGCAATCGGCTCGATTGCAAGTGCCGCCACAGCATATAGCAGCCTGCCAGGCCGAAGAAGGCGACGAAGTGCGTCGCATGTGCGGCCATGCCGAGTACGGACTGGCTGATGGAGAGAATCGAAAAGACGACCGCGGCCATGCCGGCGGAGAAGGGATCGAACTGTTCGCGCATGAGGCGATAGAGCAGCACGATGGTTGCCAAATTGACGGCCAGTAGACCGAGGTGGATGCCCGGCGTCGTTTGCCCGAAGATCGCCATCAAGGCGGCATAGGCGACGTAGGTGCCGGGGAGCTTCATGTTGTAGGCGAGTTTGTAGGGCGGCACGCCGTGGAGGATCAATTGTCCGGCGTAGGCGAATTCACCTTCGTCGCGCTCGAGTGGGAACTCGCGGAGGCGGACGCGGACGTAGACGGAAAAAAGCAAGGCAAGGGCTAGAAGGGCCCAAGCGATAAGATCGACGGTGCGAGGGCGGGAAAGGGAAATCGCCATGTTGATTTAGCGGTGGTCGTGGTGATAGGATTGCAGCGCGGAGAAGCTGGAGTAGGCCAGCCAGCCGAAAAGAACAGCGATAAACGTATCGTTCCAGCGTACGACCGCCACGCCCACCATGATCGCTGCGACCATCGTGGAGAGCATCAGCGATTGCCGCACGGCATCGTGCGGGTTGGTGAGCAGGAGAACTTGTTTCGCGATCTGACCGCCATCGAGCGGGTAGACCGGCAGGAGGTTCATCAATCCCCAAAGCACGGTAATTTCAAATACGTAGTGCAAAAAAATGGTCAGGTAGATATGTTCCGGAATGTCAACGGCGGGCACGACATCGCGCCAGCCATTCTGAAAAAGGCGCACCGGAAAATCGCCGACGTACTTGAATGCCAGAATCATAACCGCAACCAAAATGAACCCCGCCCCTGGACCTGCCAGCGAGACGAGGATTTGCCCCAGTGGACCCGGCCGCCGCGCTCCCAGTTGGCCCGGATTGTGAATGGCCAATCCGCCGAAGGAGTGCAACACGATCCAGGGCTGATATCCAAAGGACTTCAGCACGACGGCATGGCCCAACTCGTGCAACACGATGCAAAGGAACATCGCCGCGATCCACATCGCCGAGAGCAACGCTGCCTGATAGGCGGGCGTGATATTCCACGGCCCCATGGCTAGCCCTATGAGCCAAAACAACGGATGGACCCGCAGCGGGATGCCCAGCAGGCGGAAGTTCAGGTCAAATTGCGTACGCGGCGGTTCAGCCAGGATCACGGGCCAAGCTCCTTGGGGGAGGAAATCGCGGGACGGGAGAATTGTAGCATGGAAGGGGCGCGGCGTCAGGGTGGGCATATCTCCTCTTCCCACAACGCCCTTTTTTCGCAACAATACGTCTTCTGCCACGGAGGGAGCCACTCATGTCGCGCAAAAACTTTTTCAATTACCTCGCCTATCTCGCCGTCCGAATCTTGATCTGCATCGTGCAGGCGATGCCGATCGAATTGGGGCAACGCCTCGCGCGCGGCTGCGCCTGGCTGATGCACGACCTCTTGCACATTCGGGCCAAGGTCGTCGATGAGAACCTGGCCCACGCCTTCCCCGAACTGTCGGCGGAAGAACGGGCTAGGATGGCAAAGCGGATGTGGGAACATCTGTTCGTGCTGGTGCTTGAAGTGGCCCACGTGCCGAGGAAGATTCACGAGACGAACTGGCGGCAGCATATCCGGCTTCAAAATGTCGCCCCGCTGATGCGGCAGTTGATCGGCGACCGACCGGTGATTGTCGTCACCGGGCACTTTGGCAATTTTGAACTCGGCGGCTATGCCCTGGGCGTTCTCGGCTTCCCGACGTATACGGTCGCTCGGAATCTCGACAATCCGTACATCGACCGCTATCTGGCCAGCTTTCGCGCGGCGACCGGCCAGCACCTGATTCCGAAAAACGGCGGCTACGATCAGATTGAGCACGTGCTGTCTCACGGCGGCACGATGGCCTTTCTTTCCGACCAATACGCGGGCGACAAGGGTTGCTGGGTGCAGTTCTTCAATCGTCCCGCCTCGGCCCACAAGGCGATAGCACTTTTGGCCTTGGAGCACGATGCCCCGGTGGCCGTTTGCTATGCGCGACGGTTGGATCGCCCGATGCAATTTGAGATGGTCACCGAGTCGATGGCCGACCCGCGCGACGCGGGCGATGACGTCGGCACGGTTCGCGATATGACGCAATGGTATTCGAGCCGATTGGAGCAGGCAATTCGATCCGCGCCGGAGCAATACTGGTGGGTGCATCGGCGGTGGAAGGATACGCGGAAGAAGAAGGGTGGTCAGTCGACGGTGGGCAGTGGGCAGCAAATATGCGCGGCAGTCGCAAGCAACCGTGCCGAAATGCTGCCCGCCTCTACCGACCGCCGACCACCAACCGTTGGCCACTGACCACTTTCCCCTCCCCGTGCTACAATACCCCACATGGAACCCTTTCACCAATGCTTGGCCCTGGGGCCAGTGGCGATTTATTTGCTGCTGCTGGGCGCGATCAATCTGGCACGGCGGCCGTTTGTCGTTTCCGGCGGTCGCGATACGGCCGTGTTGGGGCTTGCCGTATCGGGTTTGGTGCTGGTCGGGCCGATCGCACTCTTCTTTCCCGAGAGCGTGTCGGTCCACTTTGGTCCGGAAGGAACGCGGTTCCTTTGGATGTTGCTCGTTGCCTTCTATGCCTTGTGCCTGATTCTAGTGCTGCTCGTCCTGCGTCCGCGCTTGATTATCTACAACATTCCGGTCGATCAACTCCGCCCGATCTTGGCCGAACTGGTCGAACGCCTCGATGCCGACGCGCGTTGGGCGGGCGACTCGCTCGTTTTGCCTGCGCTGGGCGTACAATTACATTTGGATAGCCTGAACTTCATGCGCAACGTCGCGCTGATTTCCTCCGGGCCGAAGCAAGACTATCAGGGCTGGGCTCGGCTGGAGGCCGAGTTGGCCGTCGCGCTCCGCAGCGTCGAGGTGCCGAGAAACCCTCGGGGCGTGACGCTCTTTAGCATCGGTCTGGTGATGATCGTCGGTCTCGGTGGTGCCATCATCCGCGATCCGCAGTCGATTGCGCGGACGGTGCTCGATTTACTCGACATGAAATGAAACCCGTCGATAGGTGAAACTCGAAAAACAAGGGAAGCGTGTGAACGTACTGCATACGGCCAACGAGCCGCTCCTACCGACCCCTGACGGTCCTGCGCCAGCCTTCGTATCCAACGAGTGGGCAGTCCTGGGTGCTTTGCGTTTTGTCCTTGCCGTAATCGTACTCCTGGGACACACCGATGATTTCAGCGTGCCGGGAGGACGGCCGGAGTGGGTCGCAATCGGCAATTGGTTGTGCCCGTCAGCGGCCGTCGTTGCCTTTCTCATGGTCTCCGGCTATTCGATGGCCCACAGCATCCAAAAGCCGCGCGGTTTTTACAGGCGGCGATTCTGGCGAATCATGCCCGTATATCTGGCGGGGTTGCTCTTGGGGCTGTTGGTGGTGGTATGTTGCGGTACGGTGGACATGCCGGGGGGCCAGCGGATCGAAATGCCCAACAATCTATGGCTGTTGCAAAACGTGTTTCTGCTGCAATGCCTGGTTGCCTATCCGGTGGTCATTGATGGTCCGCTATGGTCGCTGGGAGTGGAAGTCTGTTACTATGCCCTGACGCCGTTGATCGCGCGGATGCGGCCCTGGATGTTCTGGCCGTTGACCTTGGCGTCCGGCCTGTGGTTGAAGTTCGTGCCGGAGCCGATGTCGTGGCAGTTGTATGGCCAGACGATGGCTGCGTTGGCGTGGGCATGGCTGGCCGGATTCTACTGGTATCGCTACCGCAACCGCGCATCTCAATTCATCCTATTGATCTTTGCTTGGTTATTGATGACGATCAAGTATCCAGCGGGCGCGGCGATCACGGTTTCCGTGAGTTGGGTCGTGGTGACGATGGCCGCCCGAAGTCAGTTACCCCAAAGGTGGAGTGCGATATGCTTGTATCTGGGCGAGCTTTCCTATCCTTTGTATGCGGTCCATTGGCCGACGATTATTGGTCTCTACGCGCTGTTCCACGTCGAATCGCCGATCCTCTGGGTAGTAGCACCGTTGTGCGTCTCGGTAATCGTATACCACGCGGTGGACCGAAGATTCCGCAAGGGCATCTGCTTGCCGAAGATGGCAGACATTAACGCGGCCCACGTAGCATCGAACTGAGACAAACGGAAGTCCCATACGCGTTTCGACAAGGATTCTTACCATGGACGATGTGAAACCGATCGTATTTGAAGCCGGAGGCTCCGAGGTGCCGATGCCTGCCGTGGCGGAGAGTGGGAAGCTTCGGGCCGACGAGATTTCAGACTTCGCGGCATCCGACGTGCGCCCTCGAACGCGATTTTGTTCGCGGACCTGTTTTAGCAGCGGGTTCTTCGGGTGCATCGCCGGACTGTTGGCTGCGATGTTGCTGGGTATCGTCCCGGCAGCCAACCTGTCCAAGACTTCGCTGGGACGCGGTTCATCTATCCAGCGCGAGTCGGATACACTGACCATCGGCAACAAAAGAGCCCCGGAAAACAAACTGGATTCGCTTCACATGGCATTTCGATTTCGTGCCAAAGGGACTGCCGGTGGATCGGTTTTGCGATTGATCAACGTCTCGATAAATCCGGTCCAGAAGTTGACCTGTACCTGCGAAAGCCCTAGCAAGAAAACCTTCACACGAATTGAGAAGGACGTTATGCCGCCGCTTGGGCTCGTTGAGATCGGCGACGGCAACGACTGGCAGATTGCTCCCGGTCAGCACATTTCCATTGAAGCCCCCGGTTATGCGTCGCTTCACGTCACATTGAAGTAGTCTACCGCATAAAAGGCGGAACTGCGGAGGCACGGAGAAAGAATCGACCCATCGCCAAATTCCAACGTCTATGCTCCGTAGGGCACCAATGCGGCCGTTTTTTTTGTGCTGCGGCGGATGTTTGCAATTGAAGCCGGCGGATCGCAGATCGCGACGCGATTCTGTTGCGTTTGCGGCCGACGCAACCCAT
>JANXOJ010000549.1 GCA_025353625.1 Planctomycetota bacterium
GTCTAGGGACTTCGCCACGGCACAACTCACAATTGCAAATCTCGGTTCCACTTGCTGCCTACTCTATTATAGCCGCTGCGATTTGCAAGCCCAAATAGATCATTGGCCAGGAAAAAGGTCGTCTTGTTGTAGAAAATCAACGCGCAGCGGCTTGATGCGGTGCGTTTTTGCCACCTTTCTCCCGATTCATCGAGATCGGCCATTTGTCCGAACCGCCTTACCTACCAACGACTTGCGGCAAGTTAATGGTCCCATTCGTCGGCTTGGCCTCGCGATTGCTTGACCCAATGCTTGACGACGAGGAGTCCGCCCATCCACTCTCTGAGACAATTTTCGTGCGTAAGATTTTTTGGCTACTTTTGATGCTGATGCTAATTGTGTGGCTCGGCAGCGAGCCGAGCGGCATATCCGACGCGTCGGCGAATGAGCCGACGACGGCATGGCGACGCACGGCCCAAGGCTGGGAGAAACTTAATTTGTACGGCCCGGAAATCGTCTATCGCCGACCTGAACTGCATCCCGCGATTTTTGGTACGCTGGAACTGGCTCTCACGAGTGCCTCACTGCTCTTGTTTCGTTCCTCGTGGTGCGAAAGGCGTTTCGCTCGGATCGATGCGACGGGAAATTGATTTCTCTACAAACCGCAGAGGAACGGCACGCGTACCGTATTGTACCGTGCCCTATATTCCAACCGCCCGATTCGTGTTAAACTGGCAGTTTCCGCCTAGAAAATTGATCGCCATTCTCTTTTTCCATCCACGATGCCGCTTGGAATTCGTCCTTCCAACGATTTTGCATTCCACAATACGCAATCGAACGTCTTCGTAGAACTGGTTGCACACAATGGTTAGCGGCGGTATGTAAACCAGAGCCCCATCCGCGCCATCGATGCCCAAAGAATGGAAAGTTGCCCTGCTGATTGAAACGGCCCGCGGCTACGGCCGTCAGGTTTTGCGGGGCATCGTCGACTACGCCAATCAGCACGGCCGCTGGTCGTTCTACGTCGCGCCCGGCGACCTCAAACAGGCACTGCCGGAAATGAAGCAATGGGGAGGCACCGGCATTATTGCCCGCATTGCCACGCCGCAACTCGCGCGGAATATCCTTGCAACGGGGTTGCCGACGATTGCGATGGACATGCCGGATCCGACTAATTCCTTCGCTGCCGACGGCTCATATCGCAGTTTCAGCACGTTGGTCACCAATTCGCAAAAGGCGGCGCGGATGGCTGCCGAGCATCTCCTGACGGCGGGTTTTGAAGACTTCGCGTTTGTCGGCATCCCAGGTCGCGCATGGTCGGATCGTCGCGAGCAGGGTTTTTGCGAGGCGATTGCCGAAGCCGGAAGCACCGCTGCGGTTTTTCGATCGTCGCTGGGGACGCACGATCGGAATTGGGCTCGGGAGCAAAAATTGCTTGCCGATTGGCTTCGGTCCCTTCCCAAGCCAATTGGCTTGATGGCTTGCAACGACGACCGCGGTCGCGAGGTTCTCGCAGCCTGCCAGGCGGCCCACGTCAAGGTGCCCGACGAGATTGCCGTGATCGGCGTCGATAACGATTCACTGATGTGCGACCTGAGCTTTCCGCCTCTCACCAGTGTGGCACTGAACGCGGAACGCGGAGGCTTCGAGGCTGCCTCGCTGCTGCATAAGATGATGGCCGGACAGGTGCACACGCCGCACCGGATCGTCGTCGAACCGCTCTACGTCGTCAGCCGCCATTCGACCAATATCCTCGCCCTGGACGACGCCGAAGTGGCCGCCGCCATGCGGTTCATTCGCGACCGCGTCGATCGGCCCATTCGGATTCAGGATGTGGCCGAGGCGATCGGCCTATCGCGGCGGATGTTGGAAATCCGCTTCCGGAAAGCGATGGGACATTCCCTGAACGATGAAATGCAGCGTACCCGACTCGAAAAAGCTAAACGCATGCTTGCGGAAACCGACTGGTCGATTACAAAAATCGCGGCCTCGACCGGCTACAGCAGCGGCAGTTATTTGAACGTACTGTTTCAGCGATTTCTGGGCGTAACGCCATCCGAATATCGCCGCTGCGTACGTACGAAGTAGCCCCCATCCCCCGCATGGCATTGCGTTTTGCCTCGCGATGACGGAAGCCTACGTCCTCTGTCTGATTGCCACCCCCCCTCCGCAGTATAAAAATTGCTTTTCGAGAGCCGTCAGCCCAATAATTGCGCAATTTTTATGAATTTTTGCGCAATATTGATTGAGCTGAATCGCACGATTCGGTTATGATGACGTTACGGTTAGTAACATCTGGGTTGGGGGTGAACGGACGGTTTCTCTCGGGTAGCGTCATTGCCCGTGAATCGCTATTTGTTTATCGGACGTGGCCAAAATTGAATTTGGATGGTAGGCGTTCGCTCGGGTTCAAGTGGGGATACCTGCACGGGCAGGTTGATCGTGTGCGCGATGATCGGCAACGATCCAAGGCAAAAACTTTTCTGATAGGAATATTTCTGTGCAGCACTATAAGTTCTTAACGCTACGCGGTCGCTTGCCGCAACTCTTCGCCCTCTCTTCCGTTGCGGCGAGTTTTCTCTCTGCATCGCTTAGCTTTGCGGCTCCCATTTGGACGTTGGTCGGCAGCGACTCTTGGAATACTACCAGCAACTGGAACACTGCAAACGTCCCCATCAACGGAGACGTCCCGGAAATCACCAGCGGCGGAACTGCGATCATCGATACTGCCGGCTCGTACGGCACTTTCAATGAACTGCACACCGGTAACGGAAACGGCAGCGGAAACGTCATCCAGCAGGCAGGCACCACGGTCAATGTGAACCCCTGGTTTGGGCTCGCTCGCATGTACGGCTATGGTGGACCCCAAATCAGTGCATCCAATAACGTCAGCACCTACACCATGAACGGCGGGGCGATCGTCAACACCGTTAATGCTGAAATCGGCGGCGGCTGGACCAACGGCAACGGACTCTCCAACTCCACGGGCATTCTTACCCTTAACGGGGCGTCCGCTTTTAATGCAAGCGGATTCATAACGCTCGGCCAGTGGGATGCCGGCGGGACGGGCGTTCTTAATGCGCACGACACTTCAACAGTCACGGTCACCGGCGGCGGCGGCAATCACTTTTTTGTTGGCACAAACGGTTCGACCGGCACGGTCAACGCCGACGGCAGTGCGGTAATCAGCGTCGTCCGCGACCTCTTTATCGGCGCCGGGAACAACTCGACGGGAAATGTCAACCTTTCCGGCAATGCCTCGATGAGCACCAGTACCGGGTGGATTTTCCTGGGCCGCGATTCGGCGGCGGGAACGCCTTCCAAGGGCGTCGTGACGATGAGCGGCAACTCGCAGCTTTCCGGCAACGGCCGCCTCTACATCGGCTTGTCGACATCGACCGGCAACTCCCTTACCCAATCGGACAACTCGAAGATCTCGCTGCCCAACGACAACTTTTTCGTCGCAAACGATGGCGGAAGCAGGGGCACCTACAACATGCTCGGCGGCACGCTCACCACGGGCGATTTGCGCAACGATAGCGGCACCGCCACGATCAACCAAAGCGGCGGCATCATCGATCTTCGCTACTGGCTCCACTTGGGCATCAACGGCGGCAGCAATGGAACGTATACCTTGTCCGGAGGCACGATCAACATGGGCATGAACCCCGATGGCTCGACCAACGGCGGCATGCAAATCCACGTTGGCGAAAACGGCACCGGAAACCTGAACGTCAGCAACGGACTCATGACTTCAACCGGCCTCTTCGACATCGGCGACGGCGGTACGGGCCACGTCGTTCAGTCGGGAGGCGCGATCAACAGCGGCGGCGAAACGTGGATCGGCCAAAACGGTACCGGCGTCGGCACCTACGCCATGTCCGCCGGCACGCTCAATTCGGCCAGTTGGTTCGTCGTCGGTCGCCAAGGGGCCAACGGTCTGTTAAGCATGAGCGGCGGTCTCATCAACAACAACGGCGGCAACTTCGTCATCGGCGATAACGGCACCAGTTCGATGACTATGTCCGGCGGTGCCGTCAATGCCAACAGCGAGTTGTGGGTCGGACAAAACGGCAGTGGCAATGGAACCTTGAACATTTCCGGTGGACAATTCACCGTGAACAGTTGGCTTGCCGTGGGCCGCTCGAGTGCCACCGGTCTCGTCAACATGACCGGCGGAACCGTCGTGAAGCAGGGCGGCGGCAATATCATCGTCGGCTCGATCGGCGGTATCGGCGTCTGGAATCAAAGTGCCGGCGTCGTTTTCAATAATTCCGACTTGGTGCTCGGCGAAAACTCGAACTCCGGCACCTACAACCTCAACGGCGGTACCGTCCAGGCGAACACCGTGCGAACCTACGGTTCCGCCACCGGCAACCTTAACTTCAACGGAGGTACGCTGCAAGCAATCACCAACAATTCCGACTTCATCTTGGTTCCCAACCCAATCGTAAAATCGGGCGGTGCCACGATCGATACCAACGGAAACGCCATCACCATCACCCACGTCTTGCAGCACGACGGCGGCGGACCGGCCACCGATGGCGGCCTGAAGAAGACCGGTGCCGGCACGCTGACGCTTACGAATAACAACACCTACACCGGTCCCACGACCGCGAACAACGGCACGCTGTCGTTCGCCACCGATCCGCTCAGCGGCAGCGGGCCGCTCGGCGCGGTGCCGAGTTCGGCCACGCCGAACAACATCGTCTTCACCGGCGGCATCTTGGCACCGAGCAACACGTTGACCATCAATGCCAATCGCGGCATCGGCCTCGGGCCGGCCAATGGAGTCGTTGGCGGCGGCGGCACGCTACTCGTTCCCAACATCGGCCAAGTCGTTACCTACAACGGCATCATCGCCTCCGCGGGCAACTCCGGCCTGAACACGTTCGCCAAAGACGGCCCCGGATCGTTAATACTCGGTGGGAATAGCTCCCATGCCGGCGTCACGAACATCGTTGCTGGCTCTCTCTACCTGAACGGCTCGTTGGCCTCCACCGGAACGATCAACGTCGCCGGCGGCTCAATCCTCGGCGGTAGCGGAAGCGGCAGCAATGCAATCGTCGCCGACAGCGGCACGGTCGAGGCCGGCTTTACCGCCAGCGGTGCTCTAACTTTGTCCAGCTTGGCCTTCTCGGGTAACGGTATCGTCAATCTGGCAAACGTCGGTACGGGTGCTGCGGCTTCCATCGTCAAGGTGAACGGCAACGTCAACGGCGGGCCCAATACGGTGACGCTCAATATTCTCGGTGCCACCCCAACCAACCTCGGCAGCTATAAGCTCATCGGCTTTACCGGCTCGCTCAGCAACAGTGCCGCCTTTACCTTGGGCACGCTGCCGACGCTCGGTGCGCGGGAGTCCAGCGGTGGCCTCTCCTTTTTGCCCCATGAGATCGACTGGATCGTCAACGGCAATTATCCCATTTGGACCGGTGCGCAAACCAGCGAATGGAGCACCGCAACTATTCCAGGCAGCAAAAACTGGAAACTGGCCATCGGCGGAGCAACAACCGATTACCTCGATGGGGACACGGTCCACTTCGACAGCACGGCCACGAACAAAGTCGTCGATATCTCGGCCGCAAACGTCTCGCCGCTAAGCGTAAGCTTCGATAGCGGCAACTACACCGTGAAATCGACTCCGGGAACGTTCGGAATTGTCGGCAACGCATCGTTGACCGTCAGCAGCGGCTCGCTGGCAATCTCCACGGTGAATACGTACAGCGGCCCCACAACCGTCAACGGCGGCACGCTACAGGTCGGGAACGCCAATGCCATCCCCAGCGGTTCAGGCAAGAGCAACCTCGTCCTCAACGGTGGAACGGCGGCCGGAACGGTCGATCTCAACGGCAATGCCACAGTCAACATCAACGGGCTCGTCGGCACCTCGGGTGCAGTGCTCGCCAAGGTATTCAATGGTGTCGCCGGCACGTCCACGCTGTCGCTCGGTCAGGGCGATGGCTCGGGTGCGTTCGCCGGACTTATCAAAGATAATAACGGCACCGGCGGCGTCGTCGCCGTCATCAAGAACGGTGCCGGAACGCAAGTCTTCAGTGGTGCGAATTCCTACAGTGGCGGAACCACCGTCGCAGGGGGGCTCTTGCAAGTCTCGAACGCCACCGGTATCGGCAGCGGTAGCCTGACGATCAACGCCGGCGAACTCGATCTGAACTCCAACGGCTACTCCGTTGCCTCGTTCCAGGGTAGTGGCGGCACGCTCAGCGACGAAGTTAGCTTGGCGGGCACCACCCTGTTGACCACGGTGCAAACGACGGCCACAACCTATGCCGGTTCGATTAACAACGGAGGGAGCGGCCGTGCAATGGGCCTTACCTTGAATGGAGTCGGTGGCGCACTGACCCTGTCCGGCAGCAGCAACTTCTCCGGCGGGGCCACGGTCACTGCCGGAACGCTGACCGCAACAACGGACAACGCGCTGGGTACGAGCGCGCTAACGATGAATCCGGCGGCAGGCACGGCAGCCACACTCTTCACGAGTAGCAGCCCGTCCATCGGCGGTTTGAGCAGCTCCGGTGCCGGCGCGTCGAAGGTTGTGTTGGGTGGTGTCGCCTCGGCTACATCCCTAAGCGTTGGTTCAAACGGTCAATCGACGACCTTTAGCGGCGTCATTAGCGACACGACCGGCGTCAACCCGGCCAATGTCGGTAGCGTCACGAAGACTGGCAGCGGCACATTGACGCTTCTCGGTGCCAACAGCTACACCGGCACGACGACGGTTTCCGCAGGCGTAATTTCCGCCAATACGTTGGCCAACGGCGGTCAGCCGAGTTCGATTGGTGCCTCCACCAACAACGCATCGAACCTGATACTTGCCGGTGGATTGCAATACACGGGTGCCAATGTAACGACCGACCGCGGTTACACGGTCGCCAACAACTCCTCAATCGATACGGCGAACAACATTACGTTCGGCGGCACCATCGCATCGACGACCGGTACGTTCACCAAACTTGGTGCCGGCACGGTGACCTACACCAACACCGGCACGAACGTTTACAATACGTATAACGGTGGCCCGAGCTTCATGGTCGCCAACGGCAAGGTCGTCTTTGACGGCGGAGCCACGCAGGTCAACACGGTCCACGGCGAGATCGTCGCCGGCGCGGCAACGGGGAGTACCGGGTCGGTCGAGGCCAAGAGCGGTACGACGAACATCGATAGTTGGCTCTCGGTCGGACGCGGCAACGGAACGACTGGGCTGTCGTCGAGTTTCACCGTATCGGGGAACGCCGTCGTCAACGCGGGACAATCTTCGATCGGTTACTGGAACGGCCTCAATGGCTACAGTGCCAATCCGGTGGTGAACGTCATCGGAAATTCCAAGCTCAACCTGACAAACCAGATGTATGTCGGTGAGTCGGGCGGGGCAAATGGTACGATCAACGTCGCCACCAATGCAGGCAATACGGCCGCCTTACAAATGGGTGCTCAATTGCAAATCGGCCTCGGCGGAACGGGCGTCGTCAATGTGGGGAATTCCGGCAAGCTTCAAGTTGGCCAATGGCTCGGAATCGGAGCGGGGAACACCGGCACGCTGAACGTGTCGGGTTCGGCTACCGTTACGGTCGGCAGCGATTTCAACGTCGGCGATACCGGCAATGGCACGGACACCTTCAACATCAGCGGCGCGGCCACGGTATCGGCACCGAACATCTACGTTGGCAAGTTCGATTCGGTTGTTGGAATTGCCAATCAAAACGGCGGCTCGGTAACCGCAACCAACTCCATGCAGATCGGCGCGAATGCCACCGGCACCTACAACCTCAACGCCGGTACGCTGACGACGCCCAATATCACCAGAAACGCAGGCAGCGGTACGTTGAACTTTAACGGCGGAACCCTCGTCCCCTCGACCAACAACGCGACGTGGGTAACCGGATTGGCTGCCAATGTGAAGGCGGGCGGTGCCATCGTCGACACGCAAGGCAATTCGGCCGGACTGCAAGGTTTGGCCCACGATCCGGCATTGGGCGCCACCCTCGATGGCGGCTTGACGAAGAAGGGTGCCGGTACGTTGACGCTCAACGATGGCAGCAGCTATACCGGCCCGACCACGGTCCTAGCCGGCACCTTGCAACTTGGAACGGCCATTGCACCGCAGTTGAGCCATCGTTGGAGCTTCAACGGCAACTTGAACGACTCGGTGGGCGGTGCCAACGCCACGCTTGCTGGAAGCAACACCAACACGGTGACCATCGGCGGCAGCCAGACGACGCTGCCCGGCGGCGATCACAATAATACGCCCTACATTTCCCTCGGACAAAACCTGCTGCCGACCAGCGGTGGGGCGACGATCGAACTGTGGGCAACGGAGAACCAGCTTCAAAGCTGGTCGCGTATTTTCGACTTTGGTGCCGGCAATAACAGCAACTACCTGATGATGTCCTGGACGCAAGGGACGAATCAAAATTCGGACCAAGTCGAGTGGCACGATAACAGCAATCAGACCATTGGGGTGGGCAACAGCGTGCAGCCCTACGCTTTGGGAACGGAGTACCATATTGCCATGACGCTTTCGTCGACGAACGGCGGCACGCAGGTCAACTGGTACGTGGCACCTTCCGCCAACGGCGCGATTAGTGCCAGGAGCGGTTCGCTCTTCACGACGAACTCCATGGCCAGCTTGAGCCAGAACGCCATGTGGCTCGGCCAGTCGATGTGGCCCGACAACACGGCGAGTGCCAGTTACGACGAGGTACGCTTCTGGAACTCGGCATTGAGTGTCGGTGCGCTCAACGTGTTGCAGAAGGCTGGACCCGATGGGGCCATTCCCCAAATCCTACCGGTTACGCCGATCAATTTGGCTGCCGGTGCAACGGTTGATCTCAACGGCAATAACCAAACCGTCACCTCGCTCAACGATGTCTTGGCCTCCGGCGGCACGGTGACAACATCCGTGGCAGGCCCGATTACACTCACGCTCAATCAGGCGGGCACATCGACCTACCACGGTGCGATCAGCGATGGTGCCGGAACGGTTGGACTGATCCTTAGCGGCACTGGAAATCAAATCCTTGCCGGCGTGGACACCTTTACCGGCGGGACCGAAATCGCCGCCGGTACGCTCACCTTGGTCCATAACGGTGCCATTGCCGACGGTACGAGTATGCGCGTGGATGCCGGGGGATCTTTGATCTTCGATTCGGGTGCCGCTGCCGCGCCGATTGCCCAGTCTGCTCCCAGTGCCGGGAGCGTCGCGGCCGTTCCGGAACCGGGCACGCTGACGCTGTTGGCGGCCGGTGTAGTCGTTGGATTCGGTGTCTGGCGGAGGAAGAGACTTAGCAGCAAGAGCTAACTCCTGCGTAGTACATACCCCGGCTGTCGCAGCGGTGCTTTCCCGAGCTTGGATCCGCTGCGGCAGCCGGTTTCTTTTGCGCGGTAGGTACGGACCCGTGGGTGCGGAATCGCGAGAAGAGTAAAATGTTTTCTTGCCGTTGAAAGCAGATTGGTTCCTTCCGGCGGAAGGAACTTCATGCGTATCTTGCTCGGCGTGGTAGGTTCGGTAGAATGGGGTCTGCGCCGAAGAATGTGGAATTTTTCCGACAGTTCGGCAGGGAAACCAAACGCGCCCCGGATGCCGTCGCATGCCCCCTTCCGATGATAATCTGCTCGACTTCATCCGGCTCTCGCTCGTCGAGGGCGTCGGGCCGAGGATCAGGAAGCGGCTGCTCGATCATTTCGGTTCGCCCAAGGCCGCGTTGGCCGCCGCGCCCAGCGAATTGCGCAAGCTCGAAGGCGTCGGGCCGAAGCTTACGCAAAAGATCGCAAAGGCCAGCGAGGAAGTCGACGCCGAGAGCGAAATCGCGCTTTGCCGACAACAGGGTATTTCCATCATTACGGAGCTCGATGCCGAATACCCGCGTACGTTGCGCGAAATCCCCGACCCTCCCGGCTTGCTCTTCGTTCGCGGCGAACTCAAGCCGTGCGACGCGCTGGGGATCGGCATCGTCGGCACGCGGCACGGAACCGCGTATGGACTGCGGCAGGCCGAGCGGTTGGCAGCCAGCCTATCGCGAGCCGGTCTGACGATCATCAGCGGCCTGGCACGCGGCATCGACGCGGCCGCCCATCGCGGCGCGCTCGAAGCGGGGGGACGAACCCTGGGAATTCTCGCCAGCGGCGTGTTGAAGATTTACCCTCCGGAACACGTCGCGCTGGCCAACGCCGTGGCCGCCAACGGTGCGCTCATCAGCGAGCAACCGCCGCGCTCGTCGCCGCTGGCCGGCACCTTTCCGCAGCGCAACCGCATCATCAGTGGCATGTCGCTGGGGGTGATTGTGGTTGAAGCGGCGGAACGCTCCGGCGCGCTCATTACCGCGCGCCACGCCATGGAGCAAGGCCGCGACGTTTTCGCCGTGCCGGGCAACGTCGATAGCCGTGCCTCGCGCGGCTGCCATCGCCTGCTGCGCGACGGTGCCATTCTCGTCGAATCGGCGGACGACGTGCTGGAACAACTCGGCCCGTTGGTGGAAGCGGTCCCGCGCGACGACGGCCGCACGGTCCATCATCCGGCGGAGCTACTGCTCAACGATCTGGAACAGAAAGTTCTCGACGCCATCCGCTGCGAAGCGACGTCCATCGATGAGATCGTCGTGCAAAGCGGCTTGCCGGTGCCCCAGGTTCTGGCCACGCTCAGCGTGCTGGAAATGCGGCACCTTATCAAACGCTTGAGCGGAACGACGGTGCTGCGGAAGTAGAGGGCTGCCTACTATCGTTCGAGCGTCAGATCGCATTGGAACCTGCCGTCGTCCAAGACGTTTGCCGTAGTCGTCCAATCCGATTTTTCAGCAGTCGGCGGCTTCGAGGCTTTCTTTTTGTCGAGCAAAACTTCCAGCGATTGGCTCCGCACGATGCCGCTGCTTACGAGAACGCGGTGTACGAGGACGCGCTTAGGTCCGACCGTGGGACCATTTTGTTGGTCGAAGGCAAAGCGGCCATCGACCAGGGCAGTCGTCGCCGCGATGCCCTTGCCTTCCGCCGGCAACAGCGTGATCGAACCGTTGATTGCTACTCCGCTGGGCAGCGAGACTTTACCGTGTACGGGAAGTCGTGCGGAACTGCTGCCCTTCGTGCAACCGATCGCTAGGACCAGCAACGTCAGCCCAAGGGTTCCCGTAGCGAAGGCTTGAGGGGTCACGGCAATTGGCCTCGCGATAATAAGATGTCCGCAAATTTCGATAGGCGACGAGCGCGGCAGCTCTTGGGATTTGCTAACCGCGACTTTATTCTACACAAAGCCACGAGCAATAGCGCGATGGGGGCCCGATTTTCCCGGAGAACTGCAAGCGATGGGTGTCTGCCACACGAACCCGACGCGCGCCGGGGTCGCATGCTGGAGCCCCGGCACCGGACTTACACGGCGACCAACTCTCGGGCAGGGAGGCAGCGTTTTCCGTCGTGTTGAAATAGGCAGTTTCCACCGAGTTGATGGGCGGCGTCGAGGGCCTTTTCCGCCTTGCCGAAGAGGCCGATCATATCGTCGGCATGGACGACCTCAATGAGGCCCCCGCTGACGGTAAAATTGACTCGATTGCCGTCGATCGGTAGGGCCAGTTGGCTGCACGCCTCGCGAATTCGATCGGCTACGCGAATCGAGTCGGCAATTTCAGCCTTGGGCAGGATGAAACCGAGGCAGCCCGCGTTGTACCGCGCGATCATGTCCATATCGCGGACGCCGGCGACTACCACGCGCGTCAGGCATGTCACCAGCAGATCGCGGAATTTTGGCCCGAAGCGATTCGTAAGCTTATCGAATTGGTCGATCTCGACGAGGACTAACGTGAGCGTCGGCCCACCGCGCTTCCATTCGGCCATGCGGCTGCGGACGTGCTGGCAAAAGGCGGTTCGATTGAGCAACTCCGGCAAGTCGCCGGCAGCCTGGGGCGTTGCCTCTTCAGTGCCGGGCAATGTCGTGGCGGCCGTAGCAGCCGGCTTGACGGACTCGTCCATCTTGGGCACTTCGATGCGGATCGGCGGCTTGGCCTGCTCTTCTACAATCGGCAATATCTTCGTACCGTCGTGCCAATGGCCGCGGTTCCGTCCCGCTTCCTTCGAGGCATAGAGCGCGGCGTCGGCCCGTTCCAGGAGCGTGGCGGCACTATCGCCTTCGGCAACTTGCGCGGCACCCATGCTGATGGTCACATTGAGCTTTCCGTCAGGAATTACAAATTCATTTTTCTCGATCGATTTCCGCAAGCGGGACATCGCCCGTTGGACTTCCACCATCGAAGATCGGTTGAAGATCACCACAAACTCTTCGCCGCCATAGCGAGCGATGGTGTCGGTTTCGCGCATCACGCGGCGGAGGACGCGACCGGTGCCGCGCAGCACTTCGTCGCCAGCTTGGTGGCCATAGGTGTCGTTGAGCCGCTTGAATTTGTCCAGGTCGATCATCGCCAAGCTAAAAACCTGGCCCGTGCGGCGATGCTCGCTAAGGCATTGCTCGATGTCGCTTTCAAACGCGCGGCGATTGCCGACGAGCGTTAGGGCATCGGTGCGCGCTTCGGCGGTATGCGATTCCACCAGGCGGACCTGCTCGAGGAGTTGGACTTCCGCGCTTTCGAGCCGGCCTTGCATGGTTTTATTCACGTCGACCAGCCGGGTCACTACGCCCAGCAGCTTCGCCGGTTCCGGGAAGCCGTCGGCGTTCAACTCCTCATTGATGGCACTAACTTGCGTGGTATGTTCGCCCAAGTCGACCGCCACGCCGGACGCCATTTTTCGCAAAGCAGAGAGCAATTCGCGGGCACGGCGGACCTCATCCTGATCGACGGGCATTTCTTGAGGCACAATGCTGCGGCTTCGCAGCCACCATCCCGATGCCAAGCCGGTGAGAACGGTTGTTAGTGCCGTCAGAACATAAAGAGTAAGTACGCTCATGGGTAATGTCCTCGCAATCTCGATTCAGCCGTTTGCCGCGTCAAATGTTGGCGGTCGCCGCATCCCGCCGATATGCCGTCACCTACAAATGCGGCTACGAAGGTCCGTGCCGCTGAGCAAATGTAGGTTATGAAACGCAAAAGTGCGGCGGGAGAAGATGCAAAAAGGCGAGATCGCCGCGGGGGCGGAATAATCGTCGCAATCGGCACTCTGCGCGGGTTGGTTTCCTGAATCGTGCCGCTTAATTGGTCGCAGATTGCCGCTAGACCTTCTTGCAATAGATCGCCTTGCCGTCGCCGGGAGAATAAAAATCTTCGAGCGTGGCAACGAGACGGCCGCCGCAGCGTTCGTAGAAGGTTCGCGTCGGCAGGTATTGCTCGCGAGTGGAGGTCTCGATATAGAATTGCCGCCCACCTTCGGCACCGATTAGTTCCAAGACCTTGTCCATCAGCTTGCGGCCCAATCCCTGACCTTGGGCCGACTTGTCCACGGCGATCCAATAGAGATCGTAGCTGCCGAGGGTCAGCGCAATGGGGCCGTAGCAGGCATACCCGACTACGCGGCCATCTTCCTCGGCGAATACGAAGCTATAGCCGCTCTCGGGACCATCGTTCAAGCGATCGTCGGCCAACTCGACCGAGCAATCGATCTCGATTTGGTTGAAAAATCCGGTGGAACTTACCATCGCGCGGATGCGTTCGCGGTCGGCGGGGGTAAGTTCGGTGCGGTAGGTCGTTGCCATAATGGGGATGGTGGAAGGGCTTAGGGTTTAGGGTAGGCGTGTTGGGGTGTGGAAAAAATGGTGCGTCGGTTGGCCGATTCGCCATGCACCACTCCACATTCTCCCGTTCTCACGATCATGGCAATCGCTTCATCGTAGCCGATGCCGGCTTCTTCCAAGGCGGCGGCATAACCGGCTTCCGGCGAAAGGCAGGGGTTGGCGTTGACCTCCAAAATCCAAGGCTGGCCGGCCCCATTAACGCGGAAGTCGATGCGGGCGTACCCTCGCAAGCCAAAGAGCCGCCACGCATCCAATGCTAGGCCGGTCAAGCGGTCGAGCAAAGGGCGGTCTTCTGCCGGGAAATCAAAGTGCCGCGGGGTATTGTCGTACTCGAACGAGCCCTCGTGCCATTTCGCCCGATGGTTGACGATGCGCGGCTTGTCGGGCGGAAAGTCGAGGAATTGTATCTCGCCCGGTGGTAGAACTTGTGGTCCCTGGGAGCCCTCGATCATCGCCAAATTGAACTCTCGACCGTCGATGAACTGCTCGGCAAAGCAGGGCCGGCCCGTGCGCGCGGTGAAGTCCGCAACGCGTTGCCGCACGAGCCGAGTATCGCCGTGGCCGACGACGTTGCCGTCGTCCAACTCGCGTGAACCGTGCTCCCAGATCGCCTTGACGATGCACGGCGGCTGCAAGGGCGACGTGCCGGCGACAAGGTCTCGGTCGCATTCGAGCCAATCGGGCGTTGGCATGCCGGCCAACCGCAAGATGCGTTTGGCCAGTACCTTATGCGTGGTGGGGAAAATTGCGTCGGTCGGATTGCCCGTATAGGGCAGGCCCAGGGCATCGAGCAGCGCGGTTGCCAGATAGATTAGCGAATCGGTCCCGCCCAGCGATTCGACCAGATTGAAGACCAATCGCGGCTCGGCGGCGAGCAGTTTTTCGCGAGCCAAGGCGAGGTTTAGCGTGCAGGGTATAACCGTCGGCCGATGGCCCAACCGACCGAGCGATTCGGAGACCGCCCGTACTTGGGTCAACGTGTCTTGGTCTTCGATCGAGTCGTTGGCGGAAACATCCGTGTGGAGGATGGCAATATCCATAAAAGACTTTGAAGTTGGTTCGGTGTATAGGGAGAAGAAAGCGCGTAGAGAGAAATTCAAATTGTAAATGGAGGGTTACCGACATTCGCGGTTCCCGATATTGTAATCTTTGAATTGAAATGGGAAATGCCTCCCCACATTGCGTTCCGGATAATGGCGAAGTCGTTCGTAGTTCCGGCTTTAGCCGGTTCTGACGCCGAATTTCCGCCGAAAGGCGGGACTACGAACGGTCGCTTGGCATCCTTGCGGCTAAAATTACTTTTTCTTCTTCCACCAGTCGCGGACCTTTTCGGCAGCCTGCGACGAACTGGTGCG
>JANXOJ010000554.1 GCA_025353625.1 Planctomycetota bacterium
CCGCTGCGAGGCGGAGCGACGATCAAGGCACGTTGGCCCTTACCCAACGGGGTCAGAAGGTCCATGACCCGAGTGGTCATCGGCTCGGCCCCGGTCTCCAGGCGGAGCCACGACTCAGGATTGATGGGGGTGAGTTGATCGAACGTTTTGACGTTCTTGTAATCGTCCGGCGGCATGCCGTCAACGTCGCTAAGCTCTCGGAGCCGAGGACCCTGTTGGCGGCGGCCCGGCTGGACCATGCCGCTAAGGTATACGCCCTCTCGAAGGCAAAACTTCTCGATCATGCTGCCCGGCACGAAAGGATCGGTCAACTCGCGCGTGTAGTTATTCTTCGCATTGCGGAGAAAGCCGTAGCCGTTGGGATGCAATTCAAGCACCCCGCCGCCAGGCACCAATTCAATCGGTTCGCCATTTTCCGTGGCCGTATCGCCTTCGCGGAAAGCATCGCCCGCATTGTTGTTATTGTTGTAATTTGCCGGTCGCACGGGGCGGTTGGAGGAACCGCCACGATACCCATTACCGTTTCGCGGACCCGAACCTTGAACGCCCCGGCCTCGCAGCCGGCCTCGCTGCTTCTTCTTTGCCATATCGCCCACCTAAGAGAATTCTCCTTCCAGGTGCGGTGAACGCTCACCGCTAAAACACCGGGTGCGCTGCCGCAGCAGCACCATCAAAAGCTTGCGGCGGAGGTTCCGCCCAACGGACGAAACCCCATCACCCCAAGGATGAACTCAAGTTCACGGCGCAAGTCGCCATGTTTCCGGAAATGGACGCCGCAGACGGGCTCTTCCGTTATTTTTAAGCGGTAAGAACGGTCGCGATATCTACTTCCACCAGATTGTGCAGGCAGCCATTTATAATGCGAACGGGCAAGAACGAAACAAACCTTTGATTGTTGCTGCGATTTGTTCCATTTCTTACCGTGCAGGATACAAGGCACTCAGGCCGAGAAGCGTCTCCCACTCCCCCGTGAAAGAACCATCCCTTGTGTGGGGTGATCATACGGTGCGGGGGGCGGCAATAAGATGCCAGATCGCGGGATCAACTCACCCGCCTGCCAAGCAGAACTCAGTATCTACCGTTATCTTAACGTCGCTGGAATATATGTCAAGCGAGATTTTGGAATCTTGGGCTCCCTTTTGTATTTTTCGACATTTCCTCTAAAGAAATAGACATTTTCCCAAGATTATCCATATTTACATTTCTTGCAATTGCCGATTTTTCCGACATTCCATCATCGCGGTTCGCCGATAACAGGGAAGACGACCCTTGGCGCGCATCCCCTCGTAAGGAATCGGAAATGGGCAGATTTCGTTGGACTCTCCTCATGCTGCTGGCCTGCACGACGACCCAAAGGGCCATTTTTGCCCAGCAGCCGATCCATTGGGAAGCCACGATTGAGAGTGCCAAGAAATCGGCCGCGCAATCGAACCGCCTCGTTCTCGTCATGTTCACGGCGAGTTGGTGTCAAGCTTGCCACGGTCTCGAAAACGACCTGAAAGGTCAGCCCGGTGCCCCGGCGGCATTGGAGGCCAATTACGTCCCCGTGAAAATCAACACCGAGTTCTATCCCAATACTGCCAAGCAATATGGCGTAACCGTCTTGCCCACGACCGTGATTTTGGCACCCACGGCCCAGGGCGAAGTTCTCGATGTGATTCCCAAGCGGATGCCCGTCGATCAATATCTGGCCCACTTGAACCAAGTGGTCGTTGATTCGCGGCGGCGTACGGCCGGGGTCTACGCCCAGATTCCGTCGAGCCCTGCGACCGCAGCGCCGCCAACGAGTGCCAATCCTTTTGCCGTGCCGGTAAGCAATCCAGCCGCACAACCGCCGAATCCAACGGTAGCAGCCGGTCCAGATACCACAAACACATTGCCGGCGAACAATACCGTTGCGACGGCAGCCGTTCCGAGGATTCCCGCCGGACCTTCGGTCGATATGGCTAAGCCCAACATCTCTGCCAAGCCCTTCGTCGCGTTGCCAACGAATCCGCAATTTGGACTGGATGGTTTCTGCCCGGTACAGCTTGCGGACAACGCGCGATGGCAGCCCGGCAAAAAGGCATGGGGCATCGTCCATCGCGGGCGGACCTATCTCTTTGCAGGTCCGGAGGAGCTCAGGCAATTCCGCACCGATCCGGATCGCTATGCACCGATTAGCTCGGGCAACGATATCGTGATCGCCTTGGAACAAAACCGCGTGATTCTTGGAGCCCGCGAACATGGCGTGCAGTATAACGGCCACGTCTTTCTGTTTGCGGAAGAGTCCTCTCTGGAAAAGTTCCGCTCGAACCCCCGCTACTACGCGGATCGCGCCTTGCAAGCGATGCAAACCGATCCCCAGGCGGCAGTGCGGTAGGTAGTCCAAGCATCAGGAACCTAATCCCGACTGCTACCCTGGGAAACGGTATCGACGAAGTTTGGTTCATCCGTCACAAGCGGGCGGACGGAAAGCGTTACGTCCTAAGCGGCTGCGCCTCTGGATTTATTGAGGCATGGGTCCGGTGTCCAATGGGATTCACGAAAACGGCCCCTGTTGATGAGAGCCATCAGGGGTCTGGACGCGCCATGGACGCACCGGAGTCTGGATATCCCTCGTCGGGTTGCGTCCTTGCGGAGCTCGACTCCGTTTCTCCAGACTGTACCCTTGTAACCGAATTGGCAAACTGTAGGTAAGTACTATTGGACACCGGACTCATGCCATGAAAATCCCTGGCGCATTCTTGAGACGGATGAACCTACATACTCCCCATGCCACGATTCAAGACGTGAAAAACCATTCCTCCCGTGCCAATGCGTCGGGTTCTGGGCATCGTCGTATTTTATCCAAACGAACCGCTCGCGTCGGTAATTCGTCCCGGCCACTTTTCTCCCCAATCCATAATCCGTTACTGCTGCCACCCAATCGGAGCTTTTCCCAGCTTGAACAACCTGATTTCGATTGCGTTGCAACCTCGGTGTAGAATCGCTGCCATTTCCTCGGCACTCATTTTCTGATCGTAGCAGCGTAGCAACTCGGCATCTTCTGCGGGTGTCCAGGCGTTGCCGGCGCGGCTTCGCGTTCGGTGCTTCCTCGAGCGAGCGACTCGGCGAGGTTCCGCTTTCAGCGTGGCCGAAGGGCCTCGCGCCCGCTCTGGAAAGGGTTGTCTCGCGCCACGTCTTTGCTCCTTCATGAAGCGGATTATCTCGTCGGTGTCCTTTAAGGAGAGGCGGGAATCCCGGTCGATCCAAGCGTGCAATTGCTTGTGATGCGTTCTACAGAGCGGTGCCAGGTCTGCAAGTTTTTCGTTCCCGATGCGCTCGTAAGTCCGGTGGTGCAATTGAACTTTCCGCACGTTGCAGACCAGGCACCGCTTTGGGAAAACTGACCTGCGATACCGTTGTTTGGCCTGCCGCCAAAGATGCGAGCGAAGGTACTCCTTAAGAGATCGGAATCCGAGCTGCCGGAGGCGAACGTAGCATTCGTGGCATGACGCCTTGCGCTCAAATCCGTTCCCTGGGAAAGACAAAAGTCGCCGGGATGCCGCAAACAACGCTCGCAGCCCACGGTACCCGTTGTGCCTTCCAGCCAGCGCGTCGGCCAAGACCAGAATGACGACGCCCACGGAAACAACGAAAATCCAAATGTTCATCGACGGCCACCAATGCGGAAAATTGGATGCGAGTCCAGTATATCACGGATGGGAGTCCTTTGGAATCGGCCATTGCGCAAAAACAAGGTGCCGCTGCAAGGGACCAATCGTGGCTGGTCTAAATCCAAACGCACCGCTCGCGTTAGTAATTTGACCCGTCCCATTTCGTCGCCAGGACTTGACAGGTGTAGGTTACATGCGTATACTATTTACCGGGGCTTGCTTTTCGGCCTGAATTGCTCTTTCACAATTGGAAAAGCAAAAATTGCGGCTAAGGCAAAGGACTGCTTGGAACACGAATCATCGGTGATTAACGCTTGTAAAGAGTCAACCTGTGGCTAACACGAAAGACGGCTGTTTGGTAGGCCGGTGCCCGTCCTGTGTTGGGCGGCCATCCACGATATAATGGCTGGGGTGGCTTTCACATTCATAGCACGTTTTTCAAGCAACTTTGATGGGCAAGATTCTCGTTCTTTATCATTCCTCCAGCGGCAACACGGCCAAGATGGCCCAGCTTATTGCCGAAGGGGCGGAGGCGATTCCCGGCTGCCTGGTTCGCATCCGCAGTGTTGAAGCGGCCTCGGCGGACGATGTCGTTTGGTGCGACGGCTTGGCCGTGGGAAGTCCGACCAATATGGGCATCCTCTCATGGCAAATGAAACGCTTTTGGGACGATGCAATGCGCCCGCATTGGATGAAGGTCGATGGCAAGATCGGCTGCGCATTTTCGTCGTCGGGCGGTTGGGGCGGCGGTAACGAACTGGCCTGCCAGTCGATTCTGACCGTGCTCATGAATTTCGGCTTTCTCGTCTTCGGAGTGACCGACTATGCCGCGAAGATGACGACGGCACATTACGGGGCCGTTGCCGCTCGCGAGCCGCGAACGCCCGACGTCCAGGCCGCCTGTCGGCTCCTCGGCCGGCGGTTGGCGGAATGGGTTGCGGTCTTTGTCGATCGCCGTGCGGAAGAGCATCCGCTTCAGAAGCTAGAAAGTCGAATGATGCCGGGGAAGGAAGGATGAAGGATGAAACAACCTAAAACCCAAAAACTCACCATGCACGCATTGGTCCTGACGGCATATAACCATTTGGAACTTCAAGACTGGCCGACTCCCGAGATCGAACCGAAAGAGGTTTTGCTCCGCGTTGCGGCCTGCGGCATTTGCGGCAGCGATATCCACGGCATCGACGGCAGCACGCGGAGGCGGCAGCCGCCGATTGTTATGGGCCACGAGGCGGCGGGCACAATTGCGGCAATCGGCAGCGATGTTCGCGGTTGGTCCGTGGGGGATCGCGTGACGTTCGATTCGACGATCTACTGCGGTGACTGTTGGCACTGCCGGCGCGGCGAGATCAATTTGTGCGACAACCGCCGCGTGCTGGGCGTTTCGTGCGACGACTACCGCCGACACGGGGCCTTTGCCGAATTTGTCGCCGTGCCGCAGCACGTCCTGTATCGCCTGCCCGACAGCGTCAGTTTTACGCAGGCCGCACTCGTTGAGCCGCTTTCCATTGCCGCGCATGCCGTCAACCGGACGAGCATCCGCATCGGCGATACGGCCGTCGTCGTCGGCACCGGCATGGTCGGACTGCTCGTAGTGCAAGTATTGCGTGCGGCAGGCTGCGGGCGGATTTATGCCGTCGACATCGAGCCATCGCGACTGGAACTGGCTTGCCGCTTGGGGGCCGACGAGGGCTTTCGTTCGGATACCACCGACGCGGCCGCTAAGATTGCCGAGCGAACTTCCGGGCGCGGTGCCGATGTGGCGATGGAGGTCGTAGGCACCACGATCACGGTCAATCTGGCCGCCGCATGTCTTCGCAAGGGCGGCCAATTGACGCTCGTGGGCAATCTCGCGCCGAAGGTTGAGTTCCCGCTACAAATGGTCGTGACGCGGGAGTTGACGGTCCTCGGATCGTGTGCCTCTCAAGGCGACTACCCAGCGTGCCTCGATTTGATTGCCCAAGGTAAAGTCGATGTCGAAGCACTCTTAAGCGCGGAAGCTCCCTTGAGCGATGGTCCCGTATGGTTCGAGCGATTACATCGCGGCGGCGAAGGTCTGATGAAAGTTATTTTGAAACCCTAGGAACCTACAATGAACTTTCACGAGAAGCGAGTGCTGGTCACCGGCGGCGGCAGCGGCATCGGGCTAGGTGTGGCGATTGCGCTGGCCCAGGAAGGCTGCCGCGTGGCAATCGGCGGACGCAATGCCGAGAAGCTTCTGCAAGCGGCAGCGGAGTACCGAGGCTCTCCCGGCCTTTTCACGAGGGCCTGCGATGTTTCCGTTAGAGATGATGTTGCCGGTTTGATCGACTGGTTTCACAAGGAGATCGGTCCCATCGATATCGTCGTCCATGCGGCCGGCATAAATATCGTGCGGCGGAAGATGGCCGAACTCGACCCCGACGACTTCGACCGCGTCATCGCCATCAACTGCACCGGCTTTTATAACGTGCTACATGCCGCGTTGCCGGGGATGCGAGAACGCCGCGATGGACTGATCTTCAATATCAGTTCGGTGGCTGGAAAGCGGGCCTTGCCCTTGGCCGGGCCGGCCTATGCGGCATCAAAGTTCGCGGCCACCGCGTTAGGCACGGCCGTCGGATTGGAAGAGCGGCCCAACGGCATACGCATCACGAACATCTACCCCGGCGAGGTCAATACGCCGCTACTCGATCAACGCCCCGTGCCCGTCCCGGCGGAGCGCAAGGCCGCAATGGTCCACCCCGCCGACATTGCCGCGTGCGTAATTGCCGTAGCGCGGCTGCCCGCTCATGTGACGGTGCCGGAACTTGTGATTACGCCCAGCTATCAAGAATATTATTGAGTGGCACGGCATGCGGAGTAAGCCCAAACGATCGAATTCGCCGGTCCTATAGCAAGCCGTAATCGCTGAGGGTTTTCCGCAGCTTTGCCTGTTCGTCGGTCGTGAGCCGCGTTAGCGGCATGCGCAAGTCACCCGTATCGCGGCCGAGCATCTTCATGGCCGCCTTAATGGGAATCGGATTGGTCGATAGCCCGAGCATGTCGCGGCACAAGGGGAAGAGCTTGAAGTGCAATCGCTGAGCTTCTTTTAGATTGGCGGCGTTGAAGGCTGCGATCATGGCGATGACGTCCTTGGGCACGATATTGCCAACGACAGAAACGACGCCGCGAGCACCGAGTGCCATCAGTGGCAGCGTGAGGCTATCGTCGCCGCTGAGCAGAGTGAGATCGGTCTTGGCGATGATCTGCGACGCCGCGTCCATCGCCCCGCTGGCTTCTTTGACCATCGTGATATTTGGCAGTTCCGCCATGCGGACGATGGTGTCGGCCTCGATGTTCTTTCCGGTTCGGCCGGGAATGTTGTAGACGCAGATTGGAATCTCGACCGCCTCGGCCAGGGCCTTGTAGTGCTGGAAAAAGCCCTCTTGCGTCGGCTTATTGTAATAAGGGGCCACAACCAAAGCTGCATCGGCACCGCGCTTGGCGGCCCAACGGGTGAGCCGTAGGGCTTCCTCGGTGCTGTTCGAGCCGGTGCCGGCCATCACCTTGGCCCGATGGTTGGCTGCCTCGACCACGGCGGCGATCACCCGCTCATGTTCCGGATGCGAAAGCGTTGGGCACTCGCCCGTCGTTCCGGTAGGGCAAAGGCAGGTGGTTCCGGCCGCGATTTGGAATTCGACGTTCCGCTGCAAGGTCTCGATATCGACTTGACCCTCGCGGAACGGGGTGACAATGGCCACGGTCAGGCCGGAAAAATCTTCGCTACGAGTAGGCATTATGCTTTTTGGGTTAGCGGATGTGGCAATCGCGTAATGATACGAGGTTTATGGGAAGGTGACAAGCACGGCTGGTTACGCACCCCCTCATTGTGGTTGTATGGTCGAGGTGGCTCGTTTGCCATAACCGTTTAGCCGTCGTTATATCCGCCCCACGATCTCGCCTGGGAATTGTCCATCGTTGTGCGGATTGCCGATCCATATAGAGTATATTGGCCGTCGGAAATACCGCCAACGATGGTTACACCATCAAAGCTGAAGCGGAGTTTTCGCCGTGTCCAATCCGATTGATAACACCATTTGCCCCGCGTGCGGTGGCCAACGATCCTCGTCGAGCACTGTCTGTCCACATTGCCAAAGTAAACCGCGACGACCGCTTTTGGAGGTCTTGCTCGATCCCAAGAGCATCCAATGGCTGTTGGGTTTCGGCGGCGCGTTGCTGGTTCTTGGGTTGGTGATTTGGCTTGCGACGTTGGGTATCTTCAAGAATCCGCACGTTGTGGCTGCGGCCCTGGGGTTGGGTAACGCCGCGCTGCTAGGTTGCGGGTGGGCCATCACGAGTCGCACTCGCTATCAAACGGCCGGCCGCGCTTTGACGCTTCTGTCGTGTCTCGTAATGCCGCTAAATCTTTGGTTCTATCATTCGCACGCCTTGATGACGTTGGAAGGCCATCTGTGGGTCGCCGCGCTGGTCTGTTGCGTCTTCTATGCGGCGTCGGCGAAGATTCTCCGCGATTCGACGTTCGTCTACGTCTTGGTCGGCGGCGTGGCCATGACCGGCCTGCTGATCCTTTGCGACATGCACAAGTTCTGGGAAATCGGCCCGCCGGCGACGCTGCTCGTCGTCTTGGGAATAGTCTGCCTGCACGTCGAGCGAGCGTTCGCCGATATTGAAGGGCCGTTCTCGCGGAAGCGATTCGGCATGGCCTTTTTCTGGTCGGGCCAGCTTTTGCTGGCCTCGGGGCTCTTGCTCGTTCTCGGTGCCCAATTGGCGGGCAATTGGCTCTATAAGCCGTTCTTTGAACCGATCTACGCTAGCTATCGCGCCGGCCCGCCGATCATCGTCGCGGAACGCTCCGGCCAACTGTTAGCTTTGGGTCTGGTCCTAGCGGCAATCTACGCCTATGCCTACTCGGACCTCGTCGTCCGCCGCGTTGGCGTCTATATCTTCCTGGCCGTGCTAGCCGTACTGTGGGCCGAAGTGCTTGTGATCGATCTCTTTGCAGTGAGCGTGACCGCCGAGGCGGCAATCATCGCCTTGGCGTTGACCTCGCTGTTGTCCAATTTGATTGCCCCTGCCACGTCGCACCTCAGAGGCGGAGACGATTCCAAAGCGAGCGTCGAGGCACTGGCCTTAACGCTGCGTCCGCTCAATCGGGCGGCACTGCCTTTGGGATTGATCCTTAGCGCATTGCCGGTCTTGCTTGGCACGTTGCTGTTTCTCCGCGCGACTTACGGGCCGTTGAACCTCGTTTGGCCCCATCCGGCCGCCGTGGGCCAGTTGTATTCCATTGGCTGGATATACGTCGCGGCCATGACGATCGCGGCCATCGCATGCCGCGTCGGCGCCCATCTCTATCGCCATCATTTTGCCTGGCTTTGTGCGACCTACTTCTTCGGTACGGCTGCCGCTACGCTGCTTGCCGTTGCCGGAGTGCTATCGCTCATCGGCATTCGCGATTGGAATCGTGAAGCGGCGTTGCTGATGCTCATTCCAATGGGCTACATCATCGCCGCGCGGCTTTATCGCGGACGTACCCCGGAGAACCCTCTGGCATGGGCCGCGCACGGGGCGACGAGCGTTATCGTGGCAAGCGTTCTGTTTGCAACGGCCCGTGTGGTGCCGCATACGCTGCTTGAGCCGGAAGCCGGCACTACGTTGAATCTTTGGCTGGCATTGATCCTGGCGGAAGCTGCCTCGTTCTATGGAATGGCGACCGCCTTTCGGAAGCGTGCGGGCACCGTCTATTTATGCACGATGACCGCTTGTGGGGCCGGTTGGCAATTGCTGCAATACGGTCAAGTCGGAGCCGAGTATTACTCGCTCACGTTTGCCATCATCGGCGTGCTGTTGCTGATCGCCTATCGCGCGACGCTTCGGGAGCGAACCGGCATCGCGCAGGCGGCATTCCAATGCGCCAACGCATTGATGTCGCTTTCCGTGGTCGCTGCGGCCCTGCTGACATTAAGCCGCATGGCCGGGCCGTTTCAAAAGGTCCATTGGTCGCTGCCCGCTTTGCTTTGCGGCTTGGCCTTGTTGAGTCTTTTTGCGGCACGGCTCGTCAACGATGCCTCATGGCGACGGTGGTATTTGGTCATGGCGATTGTAGAAGTCGCATTGATGTTCATCGCCATCCATATTCTCAGCCAATTGACGATACCCCAAAAACTGGAGGTTTTTAGTGTTGCCGTTGGACTTGCATTGTTGGCGATCGGGCACGTCGGCTGGCACCGCGAGCACGAAAGCCAAGAGGATTTGGTCTCGTTCAGCCTATTCTTCGGCAGCATGTTGATCGGCGTGCCGTTGACGTTGGCGCTGCTCTATCATCGCTTTCAGCCCCATTTCTCGCCCGTCGATGAATTTGGCATGCTCTTCACCGCCATTTTGCTTTTGGCGACTGGCTTTGCGCTGCAACTTCGCTCAACAACCATCACCGGAGCGACGATGTTGGTAACCTACCTCATGTCGCTGCTACTGTTCGTCAACATGCTGGAAAGCGTGCAGAAGGCGGCGATTTGGCTGACCATCGGCGGCGGAGTGATCTTTTGCACCGGGCTCCTCCTAAGCATCTACCGCGACCGCCTTTTAATGCTGCCGGAGCAAGTGAAACGCCGCGAGGGGGTATTCCGAGTGTTGACTTGGCGATGAGGACGGGTTGCCGCGATGGTGGCTGGAATTGTGGTGCAAGCGGGACGCCTGCACCACAATTCTCGGACTTTGCAGTTATCCTGGCCGACACCGGACGGCTTGCGCCGTACCGCTTCAATGCTAGCGGACACCGGACGGCTTGCGCCGTACCGCTTCAATGCCATCGGACGGCAATGGGAGCGGAAGGGCCCAAGCCCTCCGGTAGTGCAATCCATCGAGCCGACACCGCAGAAGAACTGCGACAGCACCCCCGACTCGACATTTTTTTATCTCCCTGGTAAGATGGCGGGAATTCTCAAGCCATCCCAGGATTCCACACCGTGAGCGAACGCGGAAGCCACGATCCATCGCAGCCGCAGAACTCCTCGACGAGCCGCATCGATCGGGTGTGCGACCAGTTCGAGAAGGCATGGCAGGCCGGCGCGCCGCCGCGAATCGAAGACCTGCTACCCGAGGTTCTGCCGCCTGAGCAGGATCGGCTTTTGGATGAGTTGCTGGAGATCGAATTCGATTTCCGCCAGCGGGCGGGAGTCTTTCTGCAAATGGAAGATTATCAGTGCCGCTTTCCCGAGAATTCGCTCCGCGTGGAAGCCGTCTTTCGCCGCGTCGTCAAGCAGCGCAAACTGGGCGACTACGAGCTTTTGGAAGAGCTTGGCCACGGCGGCATGGGAGTCGTCTACAAGGCGCGGCAAGTTTATTTGAACCAAACGGTTGCCGTAAAGATTCTGCCGCACCGCTACCTCGACGACCCGCAGGCCGTGGCCCGCTTTCGCCGCGAGATGCAGTCGATCGGCTCGCTCGACGATCCGAATATCGTGCGCGCCTACAACGCGGGCGAAACGGCCGGCGTTCATTACCTCGTCATGGAATACGTCGATGGCGTGAATCTCCAGGAGTTCGTCGCTGCGGATAGACCGCCCTGCGGCCCGCTCGATATCGGCACGGCCTGCGAAGTCATCCGCCAAGCGGCCCTCGGCTTGCAACATGCCCAGGATCACGGTCTCGTGCATCGCGACGTGAAGCCGGCCAATTTGATGCTCAATCGCTCGGGCGTGGTGAAGTTGTTGGATATGGGGCTGGCCAAATTCCACGCGGAATGGAAGAGCAGCGATCAGCCGGCAGGGCGGCTGACGCAAGCAGGGGTGGCCATCGGTACGATCGACTTCATGGCTCCGGAGCAGTGGGAAAACTCGGGCGTTGCAGATATCCGCTCCGATATCTACAGCCTGGGCTGCACGTTGTTTTTCCTACTGACGAGCCGCACGCCGTACGGCGATGCGGCTTACGACACGAATCGCAAGAAGCTTATGGCCCACGTCGTCGCCCCGATTCCGTCGCTGCCCGACAATTGCCCCGACTGCCCACCCGAGCTTGAAGACGTGTTTCTGCGGATGATGGCCAAGGATCCTCGCGATCGATTTGCCAAGCCGGCCGATGTGGCCAATGCCCTGAGCGACCTGGCGGACCCGCAGGCCGTTGCCGAACTGGTTGGCGCGATTTCGGCCTCCGGCTCGTGGAACATTCCGCAAGGTCCGGCGACGCTGAACAAGCACGTCAGCACTTCCCCCAGGATGTCGGGCGGATCGACGCCACGGCGACGATCGTCGAGCCGACGGAAAAGTTTGAGAAAGACCACCAGCCCCTACATGATTCTGGGCCTGCTCGCGTTGTTTTTCGGCACGATGGCACTCACCGGTTTTTGGATGTCGCGGCGGCCGAACCTACAACCCGAGCCGCCGCCGTCCGACATGATGCCGGTAATCACCACGCCCGCAGCGGCCGTCTCACGCGAGGCGTTGGCTGCCGATCTGGCCCTTCTGCCGGGGTTGAACGGTCCTCCCTGGTTCGAGGAAATGCCGTGGCTGACGCCCTTCGCTCGGCTGGCGATTGCGGAAAAGTTGCAATCGGCATCTAATGTGGCGGCGGTGCTTGGGGATACGCCGAGTGCCTATTTCGGCCCCAACTCGGTCGAGGTGGAAAAGTGGCTATGGGAAGTTATCGGTCGCTGTCGGTCGAGCATGTCGCCGGCACAAGTGCGATTGCTCGATCAACTGAAAGCCTTCTCGGAGTCCAATCGAGAAGACGCCAAACATGCTGCCCAGGCTCTGGCGGAGGCCGAGCAACAGTTTGCCGATGGCCACAAAGACGGGATATGGTCCGCCGTCGATCGCCATACGCAGGCGGTGGTGCAGCACTGCATGGCGCAATTGCAAAATGACCGAACAATGGCGGAAAAAGCAAAAACAAATTACGATTTGGCGTTGGTCGGCTATGCGTCGCTCTCCCGTTCCGCCGCGCCGACGCGGTTGTTGTGTCTCGTCGATTCGGCATTGCTGTGTGCAGAATTGATTGAGAGTCCCAGGCAGGCTCGACGACGATTCGACGAAGTCCTGGCGACCGATGACTTGCCGGTGCTTTTCCAGGTGAGTACGCTGGTTGCCCGAGGCGACTTTGCCACGACGATGGCTACAAGCCCCGGCGAGTACGAAGACCATCGATACGTGCTTGCCAAACGGTTGCTTAGCAGCAGCGAGGCCGGCAAGCGGAGCCACGGCTTGGCGGCATACATCGCAGAACGCTACGCATGGAGCCTGATGGATCAGTGGCAAGTCGACGATGCGTACAATCAGTTCAAGGATGCATATCACGTTCGCCTGACGAACAAACAGGAGAAGAACCAATTTGCATCGATCTATGTATTGCACGATCAACACGGCATTGCCATGACGGCTCGCTATCGCGGCAACCTCGATGGGGCCCGACGGACGTACAAGTCCGTGGTCGAGGATGTGAAGGCTGCCTTGGATGAGGTCGAGCATCAAGCCGTATGGGCGGGGCAACAGAGCTATCGTCGTGCCCTGCACGAGCGGTTGGCAAATTCGCTGGAACGTTGGGCCGATTGCGAGCTCTACGGCGGCGCGGCGTCCGGTGCCTCCGTGAACCTGACGCAAGCCGGCGACTATTACGAAAAGGCAAGCAAGACGACGAGCGATCGAGGTGCAGCCGTGACGATGACCGGCAAGTTGGCAATCGTTCGCGCACTCAACGGCAAACGTGCCGCCGCACAAGAGGCGATTGCCTTGCTCGATGCCCAAAACGCGGAGGTATTGGGGCAGGAAGGCGAACGGGCTCGACTGGTGCGGCAGGTGGCGGACGCCGTGCTGAGTCTGTCCGGTGCATCGCCAATCGAGGGTCGCAAAGCCCTGCGGACGTTTCTCGATCAGTTCAAGCTCAATCCATCGTATCGCGACTCCACCCGCCGAGAAACGATGGAATTGCAGTTGTTCGCCGACGAATTGCTTATCAATTCCGATCTGGAGAACGACTCCAAGTCGGCCCAGCGCGATTTGAAGTATCTCGACGCCCTGCTAGCTGCATTCAAGGGACGCCGCAACATGCGGCCCTACCTCCGCCGGTATTACGATCTGGCGATCCTTGCTTGCAAGCGGAACGATCTGATTCAGTTGTCGCACTATCAGTTGGAAGCCGGCATTGGCGAGCAACAAGTCAACCTACGAAACAACGACGTCGCACTGGTTCTCTTCCACTTCACAGCTAAGGATAACTTTGCCATCTTTCTTCCACACGAAGGTAGCGGCAAACTTTTTTCGCTAGGTATTACGCGACAACAGATCAAGGAGGCCGCATCGAAGGGAAAAGCGTTGCACCTCGACGATCAACTCGTGCAACTTGTGAAGGATCAACAAAAAGCGGGCCGCAAGGTGGAAATTGTCTGGGACGATACGACGAGCTGGCCCAGTGAAGACTCTGAGGCCCTCTCGGCACGCGATTGGCCTTTTGGCAAACAGCTCGATTTGGCCGAGTTTCAATTGGCCCCGACTCCGCCCGAAAAATAGCGCATTCAGCTCTCGGAGCGAAGCGAGAATGGTGTCGCCGCTTATTGCCCGTCGAACGATCTAATAATGCGTTCCTTTTCCTCTTCCAACACGACTGGCAGGGGCACGTAGGTGGCCAGAGCGGTGGAGCGGCGTTGCTGATCGGCGGTTTGGGCGTTGTTGCTGTCGATTTTTTTCTTCGCGTAGCGATCCTTGTCTTTGAGCGTCCGTTTGAGCGAGCCTTCCAGCTTGGCGGCGCCGCCGCTTTCGCGCTGCCAGCGGGTTTCCACGCCGATGCGTTGCTGTTGTAATTGTCGAACATGCCCGGTCGCAACGTCCACGTGCCGCGCCTGCTCGTTGGAGAAGGCGGCCCGCTGGTCGCGTTCGAGACGCCACCTGGCCGCGTCGAGTAAGTACTGTTGCTGCAAATTGGGGTCTCTTTCCCGATTCGCCAAGTCCAAAAACTCGGCCACCCGGACATCGGCCTGTTGCGCTCTGAGCGAGGCATCCCCAGCAGTCATCGTTGCTTGCTGGAGCCGTTGGTTGGCAGTCTGCATCTCGCCATCGATCTTTTCCAGTTCATAACCCATCGATTTGCGGAGATCGGCAAGGCGAGTCTGTTCGGCTTCGAGCTTAGCTGCGAGATCGGCCGATTGCTCTTTCAAATCGGCGACCACCTTTTGTTTGATCTTTTCACTGCTCTCCACGGCGGCGGCCTTGGTGATGTCGCGTTCTTCGTCGAGGGCGGCAAACTGCCGCAACACCGCGCGACGCCCCTTTTGAAAGGCATCCTTGCGCTTGCCGGTCAACTGCGTATCGAGCCGCCCGATCGTCGCGGCAAAGGCGGACTTGTTCACGCTCGATTGCACCGGACCTTCCAGGAAGCCGGCCAAGCGACCGAGTAGTGCCGCCGTTTCCGCGTTGGGTGCCTCAGCCTTGGGATCGGTCGCCTCGGCGGGCAGGGCATCGGTCATCTTTTGCATCCGGCCTAGCGAGCGGTCGTAATCCTTGAGCAACACGCCGACCCAAAGTCGCAGCTTCGCGGCCTCCACGTTCTTGGAATCCATCTCCAAAACTCGATCGAGAAGCTTGACGGCATCCGCGTATCGATATTGGTAAATTTGCACGAGCGCATACGCATAGACGATGCGGCCATCGGGCGGCGCGGCGGCGGAAAGGCGTTCGTACTGTTCCTGCGCATCCTTCCGGGCCTGGATCGAGCGCGTCCAGCCGGTTGCCAGCAGCCGGGCAACTTCCGAGCGCGTGCCGGCAACATTGTTATTAGAATCCGCAGGCAAGGGCTTCGGTGGCTGGCCCATCAGCGGCAATGGAGATTCGGCAAGCCCGACGACAACGAGTATTACACTTACAACCGCGTAAAAAAATCGCACGACCAAACTCCTTTTCGTATTCGCGACAGTTGAAGACCGTCCGTATTCAATGTATCAGATAAATACCCTTCGGGCAAGAAATTCCGTGGAAACGATTTCCACCATTTTCCATGCGACGATGCACCTTTGCGTGAAACCGTCGTTCCCAAGTTATACGATTTACAGTATTATTAGTGAGTCTTCGCCGACCGAGGCATTCGTGTTGCTCGTCGACGCCACCCTTCCCGGAGGTTCAACGCATGTCGCCATTGGCCGTTCTACTTTGTTCTTCCATCCTTTTTGCAACCGCGCCGGAAAAGATGCCTCACATCCCCGAGTTGAAGTTCCAGAAGTACACGTTGGCCAACGGCCTGGACGTGATCCTACATGAAGATCATACGACACCGATCGTCGGCGTGAACGTTTGGTATCATGTCGGCTCGAAGGACGAGCGACCGGGCCGCACGGGGTTCGCCCACCTTTTCGAGCACATGATGTTCCAAGGCAGCAAGCACTACGACAAGGTTTACTTTGGCCCGATACAAACGGTCGGCGGACGGCTCAACGGCTCCACGGCCATGGACCGCACGAACTATTGGGAAACGGTCCCTTCCAACTATCTGGAGTTGGCCCTGTGGATGGAATCGGATCGGATGGGATTCCTCCTTCCGGCGATGACGCAGGCAAAACTCGATAACCAGCGCGACGTCGTGAAGAATGAACGTCGGCAGAGTTACGAAAACCGGCCGTACGGTCTGGTTCACGAAGTGATTTT
This sequence comes from Planctomycetota bacterium, assembly GCA_025353625.1. Classification (GTDB taxonomy): domain Bacteria; phylum Planctomycetota; class Planctomycetia; order Pirellulales; family Thermoguttaceae; genus JANXQG01. The sequence continues at coordinate 16,247 of JANXOJ010000554.1, forward strand.
GTCTACGCTTTATCCGCCGAACCATCCCTATAGCTGGCCGACAATCGGTTCGATGAAGGACGTGTCCGCTGCCTCGCGCGAGGATATCGCCGATTTCTTCCGTCGCTATTACCACCCGGCCAATGCCAGCTTGTGCATCGCCGGCGACTTTGACCCGGCAGAGGCCAAAAAGTACGTCGAGAAATACTTTGGCCCGCTGCCGGCTGGCCCGAAGGTCATCCACCCTCAACCTTCCACGCCGGAGTTAAAACACGAGAAGCGGATCAAGATGACGGATCGCGTTGGCTTAGCTCGCGTTTATATTGTCTGGCCGACGCCGCGGCAATTTTCCCAAGAGGATGCGGCCCTGGATCTACTGGGGCATATTCTGGCCGGCGGCAAGACCTCGCGGCTCCATCGCTCGCTCGTTCGCCAGAAGCAGATTGCCCAGGACGTTCAGGCGTATCAGGGGGGCCTGGACCTGACGGGCGAGTTCTCGGTCATTGCCACGATCCGGTCGGGCCACACCATCGCGGAAGTAGAAAAGCAGATTGCCGACGAAATCGCCAAGATTCAGGCCGAACCGCCCACGCAGGAAGAAATAGATCGTGCCATCAATGTGTTCGAGGCCCGACTCATCCGCTCGCTCGAATCGGTGAGCGAGTTCGGCGGCCGTGCCGATCGCCTGAATTCCTATAACATCCACACCGGCGATCCGGGCTACATGAGCAAGGACTTTGCGCGGTATGGTGCCGTCACCGCCGCACAAGTGTCCGAGATGGCCAAGACGTATCTCGGTGCGGGCCGCGTGGTCGTCGAGGTCGTGCCGGGTGCCGATGTGACCATCAAGCCAAATCCGTTGGAGCCTGCCGAGGCGGCTCGCGAGGAGATGGCAAAGAAGCTCGCGCCCCTGGCCGAATTTTCGCCCAAGGTGGCCGGCGAGGGTACTGGTCGCGAGTCGCTTCCCGAGGGAGCCGCCGAGCCAAAGTTCAGCCTTCCGCCCATCCAGCGGGGGCAACTTTCCAACGGCATGAAGTTGCTACTCGTTGAAAAGCACGAATTGCCGGTCATCAATTTGCACGTTGTTTTTCCGACCGGCAAGGCGAGCGATCCCAAGGATCGGCCGGGCTTGGTCGAGATGACCGCTGCCGTTTGGGACGAGGGGACCGCCAAGCACTCGGCTGAAGAGCTTGCCGCTGAACTTGCCGGCATGGGAGCACACCTTTCGGTGGCGGCCGATTGGGACGATATTAGCGTGCGGCTGTTCACGCTCACGCGGCATCTCTCGAAGGCCCTGGATATCTATGCCGACGTCCTTTGCGAGCCGACGTTTCCCAAGGATGAATTGCACCGCCAAGTGCTGGCCGCGCAAGGCCGGCTGACGCAGCTTCGCAACGAGCCTACCGTGTTGGCATCCCTGGCGACGGCCCAACTTCTCTACGGCTTCGATCATCCCTACGGTCATCCGCAATGGGGAAATGCGGCCATACTCAACGGGCTGAAATCGGCCGATCTGAAAAGCTTCTACGACCGCAATATCCGGCCCGATAAGGCGTCGCTGATTGCCGTCGGCGATATCACGATGGCCGAACTGACCCAGAAGCTGGAGCGCGTCTTGGGAGGTTGGAAGTCCTCGTCTGCGGCCAACAGCACGCCAGATTTTACCTTGCCCCAGGCGAAGCCGACGCGGATGATCTTGATCGACAAACCGCACGCGGCACAATCGGTAATCCATTTTGCCATGAATGGCACGCACCGCAATTCGCCCGACTATTTTCCGCTGAACGTCATGAACATGGTTTTTGGCGGGCAGTTCTCCAGCCGCTTGAACATGAACCTCCGCGAGCAAAAGGGCTATACCTACGGTGCCCGTAGTGCCTTCGATTGGCGAGTTCAACAGTCGGGTCTGTACGTTGCCTCGGCAAACGTGCAGACGGCGGTCACGGCTCCCGCGCTGGCCGAGTTCCTGAAGGAATTCGACGGCATGGTCGGCGGGCATCCCGTCGATGCGAAGGAACTCGACTTCTGCCAGAAGTACGTTACGCGCGGCTACACGGCCGGATTCGAGACGCCTTCCCAGGTGGCCACACAGCTTGAAACGCTCGTGGTATATCGCTTGCCCGACGACTACTTCAACGAAGTGGTACCTAACATCCGCGCGGTCACGGCAGACGATGTCTTGCGGGTGGGTAAGAAATATCTGGCGATTCAGCAGATGGTGATTATCGTCGTCGGCGACAGGAAGTTGATCGAGCCGGAACTTCGTAAATTGCCGCTGGGCGAGAATCTGAGCGTCTGCCACTTCGACGACGATTTTCGCTTGTTGCCCGAGTAAGGTGGTGTCGAGCGTTTGTATGCCATAGCATCCCAACGCAAAGCCCACCCATGTTGCTGCAAAAACAATGACTGAATCTCGCACGCTCTACGAAGACTGGAAAACGCGCCGGGATGTGCTAACCGCAGCGACGCACGATGAAAGCCATCGCAGCATCGAGATTCGGCTTCTCAATTTCCTGCTCGATTGTTACCGCGATTCGCCGCACGTTGGAAAACCGGCACGCTTTCCGTTGCGGAGCGCGCTTTACCTCGATCGACGGGCGATTATCGTGCATCGCCACTTGGGCAAGGGCTATCTGACGGAAATCCAAACCATTCGCGATGCCGAGGAGCACGTCCGAACGGTCATGGAACGCATGGCGAACGACGATTCGACCGCCGCCCGCCCGTTGTTCTATCCCAAGTTTCCCTCCGCAACGAACGCATCGGTAGAGGCGTTACGCGGCCATTTGTGCGATAGCGACGCGGCGGTTCGCTTGGCCGCCATCGGTGAGTTGGGACGGTTCGGCGATCTGGACGATATCGGCCTGATCTCGGACCTCTTGACGCTACCCAAACAGCCCGACGAAAATCCGCGCGAACGGCAGGCATTGCTTAGTGCCATGCAGAAGATTTCGATGCGGTACGCACCGAGTCGCCCGATGGCAACGCTACAAACCGACTTTTGGCAATGTGCATCGTGCGGCGGGGAGAATGTTGCCTACTTTGAGCAGTGCTGGAAATGTAGCGCGAATCGAGTATGAGAGCACCTTCGCCACTTCGGTATCCTCAACGGTTCATCGATTAAATCGGCGACTCGATTATTGGAAACGCCGCGATGATTTCGGGCGGAATTCTGATTGGTTTGCCGCTTGCAAAATCGACGAAGGCCCAATTCGTTTCCGCCGTGGCCAGAATCTGACCGTCGCCTTGGCGAACGATGCGGTAGCGACGCAGCGACGTGACCTTTTTCATGGAGGCGACCCACGTTTCAACGATTAGGCGATCGCCCGCAAAGGCCGGCAGCAGATATTGGATGGCGTGCGAGCGGACTACCCAGCCAAGTCCGAGTTGATGGTAACGCCGTCCAGGCCAGCCGAGTGCGGCGGAGTGTGCGACGGCGGCATCTTGCAGCCAAGCGATGTAGAAAACATTGTTGGCGTGTCCGAGCTCGTCGATTTCGCTGGGTGCGACAATGTGGTTGTGGATGTAGATTTCCGACATGGTGCGACGGTCTCAAGAAAGCGAGTCGGCCGTGCTGATAGGGCTTGGTCCCTCCAGCACGGCCG
>JANXOJ010000555.1 GCA_025353625.1 Planctomycetota bacterium
CACGATGCCGAGGCTGTCGTTCTTGCCCATCAGCCGGGCAAGGGCAAGCACATAGGCCGGCTGGGTGCTCTTGCCGTGCAGTTAGCTGATGGCACGGAGTTCTCGGTCGGCACCGGCTTCTCGGACGCCGAGCGTGCCGCGCCGCCAGCGGTCGGCAGCGCCATCACCTTCCGCTATCAGGAGCTATCGGATGGCGGCGTGCCTCGATTTCCATCGTTTGTGCGCGTCAGTTCGCCGCCCGCAACGATTCAACCATCGACAAAAGCATCCGCAAATATCCCGCCCCGCAAGCCTACGGCTGCGAACGAAGCACCCGCCGCAACCGGGAAGTCGCGTCGCTTTGAATTTGTGGAAGGGAAGTCGAGCAAGTTTTGGGAGATTGCAATCTCCGACTGCGACGTGACGGTCCACTACGGCCGGATCGGCACGAACGGCCAATCCAACATCAAGACCCTTGCCGACGCGGCGGCTGCCCAGAAATTTGCGGAGAAGCTAATCGCAGAAAAGACGGGCAAGGGGTATCTGGAGGTGTGAGACAGCCTTTTGGCATCGCTTGGAAGTACGACCAACGTGGTGCCGAATTTCGAGATTCGCTAGGAAATCAAAGGGACAAGATCGCAGGAAAACGAAGAATTCTTTGAATCCATCCGCATTGCAACGGCGAATCCTTTCTTGAGCGCTCAAAATTGTTCAAGGTTCACCCCGCCGGCCATTCAAATGGCCGGCAATTTAGGATTCACAGGAGTTTTGCAATGAATCGGTATGTCTATGGATTGCTCGGGCTGGGTCTGCTCTCGTTCTGCATGTCGTGTGCGCAGGCTGCGGAGTCGGAAAAAGCCAAGGGTAAGGATATTGTGGATACGGCCGTTGCGGCTGGAAAATTCAAGACCCTAGCCGCCGCGTTGAAGGCAGCAGGGCTGGTCGATACGCTAAAGGGCGCGGGGCCGTTCACGGTTTTTGCCCCGACGGATGAGGCTTTTGCCAAGCTGCCGGCAGGAACTGTCGAAAGCCTGCTCAAGCCGGAAAACAAGGAGAAGCTTGTCGGCATTCTCACCTACCACGTTGTGGCCGGCAAAGTGATGGCGGCAGATGTCGTTAAGTTGACGAGCGCCAAGACGGTGCAAGGAACGGAAGTCAAGATCGCCGTTGTTGACGGCAAAGTACACGTCGATAAAGCGACGGTCGCGACCGCCGACATTGCGGCAACGAATGGCGTCATCCATGTGATTGACACCGTAATGCTGCCGCAGTAAGCTTAATACTGCCTGTGGTTGAGATCGATACGAACCCTTCTCCGGTTGCGGTTCGTATCGTTTCAACCCGTGCAGGCTGTTGTGCTCGATCCATAGCGTCAAGATCGGTGCGGTGTCGAAGGGAATACTGGAACGCGTGGCCGCCGGCGAGGTGGACGCTGTCGAGGAGTGTCTAGCCGCTTATCGCGGACTGGTCTGGTCGTTATCGCGCCGTGGCACCGCCAATCTGACCGATGCCGAAGATGCCGTCCAGGAAATCTTCATCGAAATTTGGCGAAACGCGGCGCGCTACAATCCCGATCTTAGCTCCGAATCGACCTACATCACCATGATTGCTCGGCGGCGTCTCATCGATCGCTTTCGCCGCCAGAAGCGATTTATGGAAACGGCTTCCCTCTCATCCGATACCAGCATGGAAGTGGCTGCCAAGGATGAGGCAGATCGCGTCGAGCAATCCGAAGAGGCGATGCGCATTCGCACGCAAATGCAACAACTGCGCCGCGAGGAACGAATGATCCTCGAACTTTCCATCGACAAAGGAATGTCGCAAAGCGAAATCGCCGAAGCAACCCAATTGCCGTTGGGTACCGTTAAAACGCACGCCCGACGGGGAATGTCGCGGCTTCGCGAACTTCTTGAACCCGATTCTTCCGATGGCCGTCCGAGGAGTACATCATGACCGCAACGAATTCCGCTCGCACCAGTTCCGACAATCGATTTCTGGCCGCCATTTTGACCAAGGGATGCCGGGCAATTGCCGCCGAGGCCGCTTCCCGGCTGCTGGAAAGTGAGCCTGCCGCCCGCGAAGGATTTGGCTCCGATCCGTTCGCGAGTTGGCAATGTTGGCTTTCCACGCGCGTCGAAGAACTTGCCTCGGCAATTTCCCTCAACCGACCGCAGGTCTTTATCGGCCAAGTCCTTTGGGCACGTTCCGCGCTTGCGCCGCGGGGGATCGATTTGCGACATTTTCGCCGGGGGCTTGTATTTTTGGGCGAAGCCATGCGGGAAGAACTGCCCGAGAATGTTCGCGCCCTCGTCTCCGACTACATCGAGCAGGCGTTGCAAGCATTCGACGCTGCGGGTAAAGAACCGCCTGCCGCCGCTAGGGAAGACGAGCCGTTTTGTCGAATGATCACCGACTATCTATTGGCCGTGCTGGAGGGCGATGGCCGTCGAGCAATCCAAACGGTAGTCGCGGCGGCCGACCGAGGCCATCCGATCCACGATCTCTATCTCCGCGTCCTCGTGCCGGCCCAAAAAGAGATCGGGCGAATGTGGCTTGCCAATGAGCTTACGATTGCGGACGAGCATCTTTCCTCGGTCACCGCGCGTCGATTGATGAGCCGGCTTGTCTGCCACGCGCCAGCCGCACCCGCCAACGGCAAGACCATTGTGGTGGCATCGGTGGTGGGCAATCGGCACGACCTGGGCACGCAAGTCGTGGCCGATTTTTTTGAGATGGATGGCTGGCGGACAATCGAACTCGGGGCCGACGTGCCGGCCTGCGCGCTGGTGGAGATGCTGGACTCGGCCAACATCGATCTACTTTGCCTTTCCGCCGCGCTGCCGGTGCAATTGCCGGCAGTTCGCGATACCATCGCCGCGGTGCGGCGCACGATGCCCGGCTCGACGATCAAGATTCTCGTAGGCGGCCGCGCCTGGGAAGGTTCCGCGGACCTAGCCCGACAACTGGGGGCCGATGACTATGCCGCCAACGCCCAAGAGGCCGTCCGGCTGGGGCGACAGCTTATGGGAATGGATTAGCGAGGTAATAATATCCGCTGCCAAGTCGGCATAGTCCAAATACTTCGTGACGGTGCGCTCTGGTTCCTTGATCTCCTGCTCGATCAGATAGTTTTTCGCGATCGATACGTCGGTTTTCAGAACTTTGCCTTGAGTCGCATTTTTCTATGTAGTTAATCCCGTCGTGGGCTTGGTTGCATCGGCCCGCTCGGCGATGATCTCGGCTGCGGTCTTGCCGGTGACCGCCCAATGCAGCTTGTTCTGAACGGTCTTAAAAAGGGCCACACACAAAAGTCCGAGCATTATAAGAATCTTCATCCCGACGCAGTCGCGAATTCTTGCGCGTATCTCCGGCGACACTCCATACCCCAGCATGCAAGTTTTTTGGTGATTAAGAAGGCGATCAACATGATGAGCAACTTGAGAGGGATCAATACCAGCACCCAGCGCGGACACCACGCGAACGCTTTCATTCGGATATCGTCCTCGGCAATCGGAACGTTGGTTTTGACGCAAGAACTTGGCAATTTCATCCTTGTGCGAACCACCAAGTCGCGACCATCAACGCCGATTTGCCCGTGGAAACCTGAATATCGAACTGGGCACTCAAGTCGGGTTATGCGTAAGGATTGGCGTTCTTACTCCTGTTTTCAAAGGAAAAGTGGGCAGATCGACGGTCGTGGGAGTACGATGGCGGGCCGCTACCAAAGTTGACCCCACTGGCGGGCGAACCGCCGGTTGGCTATGATGGTCGCTTGTCATTTATACCGTCCTGGGTGTGCGTCGAGAAGTTAAGTCGAAAAGTTAATTTCGCCACGCCCTCACCCCAGCCCCTCTCCCGCTTGCGCGGAGGGGGGGATGTCCAACTCCGTCACCTGCGGCCCTTCTTTCGATTACGAATCAAGGGAGAATGTTGGTTGCAATGTCTCCAGCTTGGCACGATAGCCCGTTTCTCAAGGCGGCACGCGGTGAAGCGACGCCGCGCGTTCCCGTTTGGCTCATGCGTCAGGCGGGCCGCTATCTGCCTGAGTATCGCGAGATACGGTCGCGCGGGAGTTTTCTCGACCTCTGTAAGAACCCGGCCTTGTGTGCGGAGGTCATGATAAAAACTGTCGCGCGGTTGGGCGTCGATGCGGCGATTTTATTTTCCGACCTACTCCTCATCCTGGAGCCAATGGGACTGGGGCTCGACTTTCCCACCGGCGAGGGGCCGGTTCTCGGCAACCCGATTCGTACGGCAGCCGACGTCGATCGTTTGTTAGAACTTCAAAGCATGGAGTCGCTTGGTTTTGTGATCGAGGCCGTGCGGCAGACGCGGGCCGGGCTGCCGGGGCACATTCCGCTGGTATGTTTCGCGGGAGCACCCTTCACGTTGGCCGCGTATGCCGTGGAAGGCGGATCGAGCCGCGATTATCGCACGACGAAGACCCTAATGTATAGCGACGCCGGGGCGTGGAACGCCATGATGGGCCGCATCGTGCGGAGCGTGGCCCTTTACTTGAACGCACAAATCGACGCCGGTGCCCAGGCCGTGCAAATCTTCGATAGCTGGGTCGGTTGTTTGGGCGTCGACGACTATCGCCGCTACGTCCTGCCGCACAGCAAGGCATTGATCGAACGCATCCAGCCCGGCGTGCCGGTCATCCATTTCGCGACCGGCAATCCGGCCCTAGTGCCGCTCATTAGCGAAGCGGGCGGCAACGTCATCAGTATTGATTGGCGATTGCGGCTCGACGACGCTTGCCGAGCCATTCGCCCCGCGCAGTCTATCCAGGGCAATCTCGACCCGACGATACTTTTTGCGCCGCGCGATGAAGTCTGCCGCCGCGTCCGCGAGATGCTTGGACAAGTGGGCAACCGCCGAGGATACATCGCCAACCTCGGCCACGGCGTGCTGCCGCACACGCCGGTGGAAAACGTCCTGGCGATGATTGAAACGGTTCACGAATGGCAACCCAACGGAGCAACTCCGTGAACGCGCCGGTCGATGCAACCCTCTCCGCCGTGCGGAACCTGCTGACCAGCAAGGTATCGTTGCTGGCAATCGGCGGCGCGCTGGGAACGAACGCTCGCTACTGGCTGGCAACATGGCTCAATCACGCATCGTGGCTTGCCGCTTCGCCGTGGCTCAGTGGTTTTCCGTTAGGGACGTTCGTCATCAACGTTAGCGGCTCGTTTGTACTAGGACTCGTCGGCGTCATCTTCCTGGATCGGCTGCCGCCAACCCAACAAGGCTGGTTCCTGCTGTTGGGCACCGGCTTTTGCGGCGGTTACACAACCTTTTCGACGTTTGAATGGGAGACGCTCCAATTGCTCCGTAACGGTAGTTGGCGCATGGCGGCGATCAACGTGGTGGGCAGCGTTTCCGTCGGGTTCCTCGGTGTTGTGCTAGGCGCCGCGCTGGGTGGATTGCTCTTCCCCAAGCGATAGCGAGCGGACTACGAAAAGTCCGAAGCAGAACAGGTGGCAGGCACGTTGATCCACGAGAGGAGGTCGTTTCGATAATCTTCGCGTCCAGGCAGACCCCAGCGAGATGCGACTGTGGCCTGGTATATCATATTTTTAACCGTGCCCATGCGCGGATGACGTTCGCTAACAACAGAACAACGGTTCCCGACACCTTTTCTCACACCGACACCTTTTCTCACACTTTCCCCCATGCTCCTTCCCGGCCTCTTAACGATGGTGCTCCTATTGCTTTCATC
>JANXOJ010000558.1 GCA_025353625.1 Planctomycetota bacterium
TGGCCAAGGCCCGGCGGAAGGCGACGCATTGATCTTTTGCGTGAGCACGGATGGCGAGGATGGAGGAGGCCAGAGCATGAAAACGGTTCCCGACACTTTTCTGGTCCCTCATTGCGGCGAACCAGGGTTCCATGCGGCCCAACGAACGACTTTAGCCAAATGGAAAATACTCATGGAATTTGTCCCCGGAAAGCTCGGCAAGGGGCTTGACGAGTCCCTACTCGACCGAAACAATGATGAAGTACTCGACCGCATGTTCGCGGTCGAATACCTGTTGGGCGAGTTGCATCCGGCACCATGATCGATCCAGAACAACACCAAACGGCAACAGTCGCGAAGGTTACCTTACGGGAAATTATCACCGATGGCATTCGGTTCTGGGAGCCGCTCAGGCTGCTCTACAATGGAGCCTTGACGGCGATGGTCGCGGCATATTTTTGTGCTGGATTGCCGCAGTCACGATCTTTCTTGTCGGTTGACGGTTGCTTCGGCTTGATCGTCTTGGCGGTCCTTGCCAATCTTTGCTACTGCGCGGCCTACATCGTCGACATCTTTGCGCAGCTTTCGGGTTTCCGAGAGACTTGGCGTAAATGGCGTGGCCTGCTATTTGCAGTCGGGCTCTTGTTCGCCGGCATCATCGCACGATTCATCGTGATGTCGGTTTTTCTGCCGAATCAACTAGGTTGAGTGTGTTGCGTCGGCGTCGCCCAACACCGCCGACGATGCGCTGCATATTGACCACACTGCCGTGAACGCTGCCGTTTGGCAAATCCCGGATTGCGACCTCAGCCTCCTTGGGCGGTGAGCTTTTTCATGGATGTTGTTTTGAACCACGAAAGGCACGAAGAACACGAAATGGAAAAAGAGTGGGGAGAAAAGACCGGGGATCGCATCAAACCATCTTTTCCCTCTTACTCTTTCGCGTCATTCGTGCCTTTCGTGGTTCATAACCTTTCCAATACTCCTGCCAGTTCGGCTTCCAGCCGTTTGATTTCGAGGTGGGTGCATCCCAGCTTTTGCGCGCGGACGCCGACGCAGCGACGTTCGATTATGACCTCAATGCGAGATTCCAAGATATCGAGGAACGAGTAAAAGCGAGCGGGCTGAAGTTCGTATTCCATTCCCACGCAAGACGAAGCCGAACGAATCGCCGTAGCCGATCGAGGCCGCCATTGCGGCTTCTCCGGATTCAAGGTCACCTTATTTCCGCGTCGATTGACGGCGTCCCGCCTTCCAGCTACCATGTAAGTCGTGGTCTGGTCTGGCGTCTGTTCCTTGCAATATGGATTCACAGTCATGTCTCTTGCCCCGCATCGGCATCGTGTGCCGCGTCTATTTCTGGTGGTGATGGTCCTCTTCCTGGAAGCCCGGTTATCCGTGCCGTCGTTGGCTCGGGACGTAGCCGCTCCGGCGGTGGCACCTGCGGAGAAAAAAACCGACAAGAAGACCGACGAGGATGAAGTGCCGGCTCCCGAGGAACTATCGCTGAAGACCGAAGACGGGCTGCAAATGGTCGCCACGTTCTTCCCCGGCACCAAGGGCAAGGAGAGCATTCCGGTAATCCTGATCCACGGGCTGAAGGAGAGTCGCGAGGTTTTCACGCAGGAGCAAGGGCTGGCGTCGTACCTTCAGGAGAAGCTCGGATGCGCGGTCATCGCGCCGGATCTACGCGGGCACGGCGGCAGCACGACAGTCAAAGGGAGTAAGCAAAAGCTTAAGGCCGATAAGTTGACGCCCAAACAGTTTCACGCAATGGTTACGGAAGACCTTCGCGAGGCCAAGAACTTTCTCTGGAAGAAGAACAACGAGGGCAAGCTGAATCTCGATAAGCTAGTTGTCGTCGGTGTCGACTTGGGAGCCTCGCTGGCCTTGAACTTTGCCGCCTACGACGCGGTGGGCTACGAGCATCAGCAGGCGGCGTACGGCCCGCTCAAGCTGGGACGATTTGTGAAAGGCGTCGTGCTGATCTCGCCGGTGGGTAATCATGCCGGGCTGGATACGCCGAAAGTCATGAGCAGTTCCTATATCCGCAACGAGTTACCGGTGATGTTGACCGTGGGTAACAAAGCACCTCTCCGGCTTGCGGAGACGCAGAAGTTTTATTCGCTATTCAGCAAGCGGCCTCCCGCCGCAGATAGCAAGCCCCAATCGCAAACGGTCTGGTATGCCAGCAAGCTCGAAACGACGCTCCAAGGTGCCAAGCTCCTATCCGAGCCTTCCATGGGCGTGCCGGACAAGATAACCAAGTTCATTACCGCGCGGCTGATTACCAACGAAGATGCGAAGTCCTTCGTCTGGAAAGAACGAAAGCTGCCGCACGAATGATGTAGTAAGCGAGTATCGCCGACGGGAGATCGATTCGTCCAATCCGTTCCTCGAAGCGGACGGGTGGCGGTCGGTCGGATGAATCGATTTTCAGTGCTTCGGGTCGAGCGGCACCAAGGCTCGAACTCGCGAACTGTCGGCTGGCTGCGCCGACGCCTGATCCGTCCTCGGGATTCTCAACTCCACCCCAATCGGCAATAGTCCCGGGTTCGCGAGTACGTTGCGGTTGGCCTCGAAGATTTCCATCGCGCGCTGCGCGGATCCAAGATACCGGTCGGCAAGGAGGGCCAACGAATCGCCGTCGCTTACTTTGTGCGTCGCCGGTGTCTTAGGCGTTTCCGGAAGCATCTCGCCCAACGATACGCCCCAACGCGAAGTGGCCGGTTGGCTATTCATCGGAAAGGCGCGAGGAAACTCCGGCGGCGGAGCGGGCCGATCGCTCGGCGTCAATACGACCGGCATGGGCCGCTGCGGTTCGCGGGCCGCGACAGGTAGCGGACTTGCCTGGCTTGGATTCATTTGAATCGGACTGTGAGATACAACATCGCCGGGTGCCAAGCTCGATCGGTCAGGCAGTTTGCGCAACACCAGCGGCTCACCGTTGGTCGGGATCACCAGTTCTTTCTCGCCTGCCGGGCGACGAAAGAGCGACGCCAAGCCGAGACCGACCAGCATCACGGTGGTGGCGGTAATAAGTCGTAAGCGTTGGTCCATTGCGGTCTCTCCCCTTGGGGCGATCGTTCCCTCGATTCACGGGAACCTCTCCCCTCCGTTAAGTATCGGGGAGAAATTAGCGCAACGACAAGTCCTTGGGCCGTGCGGCGATGATTTTATGACCAAAACCGGGCGGGTCGCGACGACTCTGGCGGACGTAACGTGGCCGGATTTAACGATTGTGCGGAAGAGATATATTGACCCTCGTTCCCACGCTCCGCGCGGGAACCAGTACGGACTCGAAGGTCCGACCTCCGTCGGGCTATTTCCCCACGGCTTTGTCCGAGATATCCTTGCGGCACCAAGCACCGTCCCAGCGGATTTGTTTGACCGCGCGATAGGCGTTCAACTTCGCAATCGAAATCGATTCGCCCACGGCCGTGACGTTCAGCACGCGACCGCCGGAGGTTACCACCTGCCCCTTCTCGTCGAGCTTCGTGCCGGCATGAAAGACTTTCACATCGGCAAGCTTTGCGGCTTCTTCCAACCCGCGAATCGGCAGGCCCTTTTCGTAATGGCCGGGATAGCCTTTGGCCGCCATCACCACGCACACGGCGGGCCGTGGATCCCATTCCAACGGCGCGATCGCGTCGAGCTTGCCGTCGGCAGCCGCTTCCAGCAAATCGAGCAAGTCGGTCTTCAGACGCATCAAAAGCGGCTGGCACTCGGGGTCGCCAAAGCGGGCGTTGAACTCCAGCACCTTGGGGCCTTGGCCGGTCATCATCATGCCCGCATAAAGCACGCCGCGAAACGGCCGCTTGGCCCGTTGCATGGCGTGAACCGTCGGCACCAAGACGTGTTCTTCGATCCAAGCGATTATTTCATCGTTGACGAGCGGAGCCGGGCAGTAGGCACCCATGCCGCCGGTGTTCGGCCCCTCATCGCCATCGAAGGCCGGCTTGTGGTCCTGTGCCGGCTGCAATGTGACGATCGTGCTGCCGTCCGTGATCGCCAGCACGCTCGCCTCTTGGCCTTCCAGCCGTTCTTCAATGACGAGCCGATTGCCGGCCTCGCCAAAAATCTTTTCCAGGCCAATTTGTTCCACGGCCAGAATCGCCTCGTCGCGATTGGAACAGACGACGACGCCTTTGCCGGCGGCCAGACCATCGGCCTTCACCACCACGCGCGCGTCCTCGCGGTCGTTCAAATAGCGGACGGCATCGGCGGCCGTGCGAAACGTTTGATACTCGGCGGATGGCACGTTGGCACCGCGAAGCAGTTCCTTGCAAAATATCTTGCTGGCTTCCAACTCCGCCGCCGCTTTCGTCGGGCCGAAAACCTTCAGCCCGGCCAGCTGAAACGCATCGACAATGCCACCCGCCAAAGGGCCTTCCGGGCCGATGACTGTCAAGCCGACTTGGTTCTGCTTGGCGAAATCGATGAGAGCCGGAAAATTATCGGCGTCGATCGGCACGTTTTCGCAGTCGATGCCCGACCCGGCATTGCCCGGCGCAACGAAAACGCGGTTGGCCCTTGGGCTTTGGGCGATCTTCCAAGCCAGGGCGTGTTCCCGGCCGCCGCTTCCAACGATGAGGACGTTCATTGACATAAGTTCCAAATAGGATGAGCCGGACTTTGGAGTGCGACGGCTTGCCGCCGCTTTTCAATCCAGCCAGCTTCGCGGCCAACTTTACTGTGGCGACACCGATTCTTGGAATTGGACGCCGTACCACGAGCGTTGCCGCTTCCCGTTGTTTACGGGTTTACCGGCACGTCGGGATTGAAAGGTTCGGGAGCCGGATCGGGGTTAGGTTGGTAAGGAAGGCCCGGTTCGGACTTCTCCTCGTGCCGCAAATCCGATTCAACGGTCGAGCCAATAAATTGGGGCGGGCGGGCGACATGGGGGGCTTTTCCCCAAGCTTTGGTGGGAAAAAGCGTCGTCGTCGTATTGCCCTCATTCTCCCTCATTTTCCTGGAATGTCAATCCTCTGAAATGGAAATCGCTGGAGAACTGTAATGTCCAGATTTTTATGGTGGATGCGTCTCGCCTGCATTTATCGGTGCAGGCGAGACGCCTGCACCACAATTTAAGCGGCTGCAATAGTTAAATTGCACGCTTGCGAGTAGACTGTAGGAACGCCCACGCCGTTGGCTCCGGGTTAAACGAGTGTATTGCGAAAAACATGGCTTCGTATTCTGGCCCTCGACACTTGCAATCAATACGCGCCCTGGCAACCTGGACTGTGTTCGCGCTCGTTCTGCTTAGTTTGGTTCAAACGGCAGTCCATGCGGCCAATGGCCAGTTCGAGCTTTCGGAAGTCGTACAACTCGACCGCGCCGATGGTGCGGCCCTGGCCCATCTCGAACGCGCTAGGGCCTGTCTGGCGGATCGTCAGTGGGACGAAGCTGTCGAGACGTTGCGGCAGTTGGGCGAAACGTCGGAAGGCAAACTGCTCAGCGTATCGCCCTCGCGCTTGGTCAATTTGAGCGATGCCTGTCAGATGCAACTCGCGGCTTTGCCGGCCCCCGCATTAAAACTCTATCGCAGCCGCGTCGATGCCGTCGCCCAAAAATGGTACGAAGACGGCGCGGCGCGCCGCGATGCCAAACTGCTCGGCAACGTTGTTCAACAGGCGTTTGCCAGCAGTTGGGGCGACAAGGCACTCATGGCCTTGGGCGAGATTTGTCTTGAGCAGGGCGATTTCACCGCCGCGCGTTGGTGCTGGGAACGGATACTTCCCGTACAACTACCGCCGGGCGAGGCTAACACTTGGCCCGGCTATCCCGACACGACGCTCGACTTGGCAGCCGTCCGCGCGAGGCTGGTCGTGGTTTCCATTTTGGAAGGCTCGACGGCTCGGGCGCACGAGGAGCTATCGCAATTTGTCCGATTGCATGGGGAAGCGCGCGGCCGGCTTGCGGGGCGCGAAGTGCGCTATGCGGCCGCGCTGGCCGAGTTGTTGAACCAAAGTACGATGTGGCCGCAAGGCAAGCCAAGCACCGATTGGCCGACCTTCGCCGGTTCGCCCGCTCGCAATGCGATTGCTCCCGACTTGACCGATGTGGCCGGCGTCGATTGGCGGATCGTTCTCAAGCGGCCGGCACAAGTTCCCGCGGCGGCGACGGAACCGCGTCCGCTGGGCGTTGCCGACGATCCGGCGGCTCCGTTAGTGTTTCACCCGGTACTCGATCGAGACCATCTGTTTGTCGCCGATATGGCGGAGGTGTTTGGATACCAGGCATCAACCGGCCGTGCCGCGTGGGGCGACGGGAACGCCGTAATCTATCGCGAACCGTGGGACGCGCCGCCGCCCGTGCCCGTGCCATCCGAATCGTTGGGCGTGCCGCGCTTTACGCAGACCGTTGCCGATGGGCGGCTTTACGTTCGCATCGGCTCTCCGGCGACCAATCCGCCGCAACAACTCGGTGCATCGAGTCCAGCGGGGAGTTTATTGTGCTTCGATCTTCGCGCGGAAGGCAAGCTGGTGATGAAGCTCGCGCCGGAAGAAGGCTGGGCCTTTGAAGGGGCGCCGGTCGTCAACGGCGCGCGGCTTTACGTGGCCATGCGGCGCAGCGACATCCGCCCACAGGCCCACGTTGCTTGCTTCGACCTGCCCACCGGTCGCTTGCGCTGGCGGCGTTTCGTTTGTGCTGCGGAGACTCCCGCCCGAGGTTCGCTTTGGGAAATTACGAGCAATCTTCTGACGTTCGCCGGCGGCACGATCTACTTCAATACGAATCTCGGTGCCGTGGCGGCACTTTCGGCCGACGATGGGCGGATTGCTTGGGTTACACTCTATCCAAGAGTTCGCAATGGCAGTCTGATACGCTTGGAACCTCATTGGCAACGCGACCTGAATCCCTGTTTGTTCGATCGCGGCAAGCTCTACGTTGCCCCAGCCGATTGCCGTCAAGTCCTGGCCATGGAAGCGGCGACGGGACAAATCCTTTGGCCCGGCACGCGCGCCGGCCAGCCGGTCGATAGCCGCGTGCAAGACCCGCTCGATGATGTCGTCCATTTGCTTGGCGTGGCGGGTGACTGCTTGATTGCCGGCGGGCATCGTCTCTACTGGATCAATCTCGGCGGAGAGCGGCCCGGCCAGATTGCCCATATCTGGCCCGAAGGTTCGGAAAAACTCGGCTTCGGTCGCGGCCTAGTGACCGGCGATTCGGTTCTCTTTCCAACCCGCGAGAAGATTTATATTTTCGACTCGAAAACAGCCCGGATGAAGAAGGCGATCGATTTGGCGGCGTTGGGCGCGCAGGGCGGGAATCTGCTTGTGGCCGATGGCCGGTTGTTGATTGCCACGGCAACGGAAATAATTGCCTTGCGCCGCGGCGGCGGGCCGAAGAAGGAGGTGCGAGCGGAGTTGACATTAAACACCGGCACCCAGGTAGACCGCACGCGCCGTGTGCGGAAAGACGACGCGCGGCGCGTGCCTGCTACAATACCCGCCGACGCCATCCCACCTATCAACGACGGAACTAAATAACCATGCCCCAAGATAACGATGTCCAGGCGGTTCAGGAACTTAACGAAGCATGTCGGCTCATCACCGAGCAGTTGGGCCGCGTGATTGTCGGACAGCAACAGGTGATTGAAGAACTGCTGATTGCCATGTTCGCCCGTGGGCATTGCCTGCTCGTCGGCGTGCCCGGTTTGGCCAAGACGCTGATGATCCGCACATTGGCGGATGCCCTGGCCTTGCAGTTCAATCGCATTCAATTCACGCCCGATCTCATGCCGGCCGATATCACCGGCACGGAAGTGATACAAGAAGACAAGGTTTCCGGCACGCGCGGCTTCAAGTTCTTAAAAGGCCCGATCTTCGCCAACGTGCTTCTGGCCGATGAAATCAATCGAACGCCGCCGAAAACGCAGTCGGCCTTGCTCGAAGCCATGCAGGAATATCAGATCACGGCAGGCGGATCGCGGCATCGTTTGGAGGAGCCGTTCTTCGTGCTGGCCACGCAGAACCCGATCGAGCACGAAGGCACCTACCCCTTGCCCGAGGCGCAGTTGGATCGGTTCATGTTCCATATTGTGGTCGACTATCCGAACGAAGAAGAGGAATGTCGCATCGTCCGGCAGACGACGGCCGACATCGAAACGCACATCGCGCCGACGCTCACCGGCCCGCAGATATTGTCGTTGCAAAAGATTGTCCGTCGCGTGCCGGTTGCCGATCATGTGATTCGCTACGCGGTGGAAATTGTTCGCCGCACCCGTGCCGCGGCCGTCGACGCCCCCGATTTCATCCGCTCCTACGTGCAGTGGGGTGCCGGACCGAGGGCAAGTCAATACCTGATCCTGGGGGCAAAGGCTCGGGCCGTATTGAAGGGCCGCTTCCACGCGACGTGCGAAGATGTCCGCGCCGTGGCGTGTCCCGTCCTGCGGCACAGAATCCTTACCAACTTCAACGCTGAGGCCGAAGGGATCAAGCCGGATGAAATTGTGCGGCGGCTAATCGCGTGCGTAAAGGTTGGAGCCGATGGCGAAGCAAGCGGTGCGTTGAAGAGGGGGATTGCAAATTGAGAATTGCAAATTGCAAATTACAAATGGATAGGCAGCCAAATGGCGGGTCGCCACGGCCCAAGACATCGTTCCCAATTTACAGTTTGCACTTTGTACTGTGCATTGTGCAAATCTTTTCAAGGAGCTAGCGCGTGTCCGCTTCCCCCGCCCAATATCTCGATCCAAAAGTCCTCGCGCGTCTGGAAGGACTTGCGTTGCGGGCACGCTCGGTCGTCGAGGGCTACGTGGCGGGCATCCATCGCAGCCCCTTCCACGGCTTTTCAATCGAGTTTGCCGAACATCGCGAGTACGCGCCTGGCGACGATCTGCGCTACCTCGACTGGAAGGTTTTGGCCCGCAGCGATCGATACTGCTTGAAGCAATTTGAGGAAGAGACGAACCTCGTTTGCAACCTACTGCTGGATACGAGCGAGAGCATGTCGTATCGCAGCGAAGGTGCGGCCATGTCGAAGCTCGAATATGCCAAGTGTGCAGCCGCGTCGCTGGCCTATTTGATCTTGCATCAACAAGACAGCGTCGGCATGGTGACGTTCGACCGCGAAATCCGCGCCCTCGTCCGCCCCAGCGGCAACCCATCGCACCTCAAGGATATCTTGCAAGTCATGGAGCGATCGGCGGGCGAACGGAAGACGGCCACCGGCACGATCTTCCACGAGTTGGCGGAGCGTTTCAAGAAGCGGGGGATCGCGATCATTTTCAGCGACCTGCTCGACGATGTTGATGCACTTCTGGCCGGTTTGAAGCATTTTCGGCATCGTCGGCACGAAGTCGTATTGATGCACGTCCTCGACCCCGCCGAGATCGATTTTCCCTTCGATAAACTTACGCTCTTCCGCGGCCTGGAAGGGCTGCCCGAGCTACTGACGGAACCGCGTGCCTTGCGGAAGGCGTACCTCGAAGAAATGCAGAAGTTTATCCATCGATTGAAATGGGGCTGCCGGCAGCAGCGGATCGACTACGTCCTCGTGCGAACCGATCGATCGTTGGAAATTGTGCTTTCAAGTTATTTGGCATCGAGAAAGTGACGTGCGTCGTTCCCGCGCTCCGCGTGGGAACCAGATACCCCGAACCCCGAACCTCGAACGCCATGCCCTCCCTTCCCCTAGCTTTTGGATTCGCAAGTCTGCCGATGTTCGGCTGGTTGGCGGCGGCGGCTGCGCCGTGGTTGATCCATTTGTTCAGTCGGCGGAAATATCGCGAGACGGCTTGGGCGGCGATGGATTTCTTAATGGCCGCCGTCAAACGGCGGACGCGGCGGATTCAAATTGAACATTGGCTCTTGCTCCTTCTTAGGACGGCCTCGATTGTCGCAATCGTATTGGCGGTCGCAGAGCCGTTTTTCGAGCATCCCTGCCCGGTGTTGCGTCCTGGGGGGCGGACGCATCGCGTGCTGGTGATCGATGGATCGTACTCGATGGCCTTCAAGACGGGCGATCGAAGCCGCTTCCAGCAAGCCAAGCAATGGGCCGCGCGGATCGTGGAAAAAAGCTCGCCCGGCGATGGTTTCACGCTCATTGAAATGGCCGACCCGCCGCGTGCGATCGTCGGCACGCCGGCGTTCGAGGCGGCTTCGATCCGCCAGGAAATCGAAAACCTGGAAATACTTCATACGTCGGCGGACCTTGCGGCAACGCTGGCCGAGGTCCGTAAAGTAATCGACACGGCCCGCCGTGAAAGCCCCCGACTGGTGCGGCATGAAGTTTATTTCGTCGGCGACTTGCAGCGAGGAACGTGGCTGCCATCGATGAGCGACGCCGCGCGAGCCGACTTCCGTAAGCGCGCGGCCGAGTTGGCCGAAATTGCCGATCTTGAAGTTATCGATCTTGGAGTGATCGATCTTGGTCAGGGTGCCGCCGAAAACCTTGCCGTAACGTCGTTGGCGATGCACGATCCGCTCGTGCTGGCTGGACGCAGCGTCGAAATCGAAGCCGCAGTGCGTGACTTTGGCCATACGGCACGTCCACATCAGCCGGTCGATCTCCTCGTCGATGAGCATCCGGCGGCCCGTCAGTACGTCGATGTGCCGGCGGGCGGAACGGTCTCGGTGCGGTTCAACTACCGGTTTGAGACGCCCGGCGATCATGCCGTCGAGGCGCGGTCCCTTGGCGATGGCCTCGATGTCGATAACCACCGCTATCTGGCCGTGACGGCCCGACCGGCGATGCGCGTACTCTGCATTGATGGCCGCCCCTCGGGCGATCCACGGCGCACGACGGTCTACAATCTAGCCAATGCACTGGCGGCAAGCGGCAGTCGCGAGGAACGTTCGCCGGCCGAGATTGAAACGGCAACGGAAAGCGCGATTCAGGAACGCGATCTGGGGGCCTACGATTGCGTCGCGCTTTGTAATGTCGCTCAATTCACCGCCAGCGAGGCTCGTCTGTTGGACGGCTACTTGGGGCGCGGAGGTAGTCTCGTTTTCTTCCTCGGAGACCAAGTTCGGGGCGACCGCTACAATGCCGAATTGACGGGGCAAGGCAGTACGCCGGCAATTCTTCCCGGACGGCTCAAGGAAATTGTCGAGAAGCCGCGCGGCAGTCTCGATCCGTTGGGCTACCGTCATCCAATCGTGCAGGAGTTTCGCGGCCAAGAGAAATCGGGCCTATTGACCTCGCCGGTCACGAAGTATTTCAAAGTTGAACTAGCCACGGACCTCCCTTCCGCCAAAAGGGGAGAGGGGAGAATTGCGGCCCAAGTCGTTCTCGCCATGCACAATGGCGACCCGCTGGTGGTCGCGGCAACCGTCCGTCGCGGCCGCGTGGTATTGGTGACAACTTCCGCCGATACTTCCTGGGCCGCAATGCCCCTTTGGCCAAGTTACTTGCCTTTGGTCGAGGAGATTCTAGCTTGGTCAACCGGCGGGCAAGCGACCGTTGGAAATGTTGAAGTCGGCGAACCGCTGCAAGCATCGCTTCGTGCGGTTGCCGGAGTGGCAAGCGTGGCAATCGAACGGCCCGATGGCCGCCGTCGCTGGGCACCGCTGGAGTCGCATGGCGATTATAGTTCTTGGAGCTACGACGACACGTACCATAGTGGCGTCTACACGGTCCATTGCGATCTGCCCGGCGCGGCGAAACGACTTTTTGCCGTCAACCTTCGGACTGCCGAAAGCGATTTGTCGCCCATCACCAAGCAGGAATTGCAAGAGGACGTGTGGCCGGGCATTTCCTTCGGCTACGAAACGACCTCGCCCGGCGATGGCATCGCACCGTCCAATTCGGTGGGCCATTCGAGCAGGATTCAGATTGGACTTCTGTACGGAGTCGTGGGGCTTTTGTTTCTGGAGTCGCTTCTCGCTTGGCAATTTGGATACCAGAAAACATGAGCAACACTCTGCCAGCCTGGATGGAGCGTTGGCTCGGCCTGAAGGGCGGCTCGGGCGAAGGCGTCGCGTGGCGACTGGAAGGCCATTGGCCGTGGCCCACTTGGCTCACGCTCCTAGTCGCGATTCTTGCGGCCCTGGTCATCGTGGGCATCTATCTTCGCGAAGGTCGGCAGACGAGCCGCAGGTATCGCTTGTGCTTGGCCGCAATTCGCTTGGCCGTTGTTGGCATCGTTTTGGCCATGATCGCCCAGTTTGAGTTGCTCTTGCAGCGAACCGGGCTGCCGTACGTGGTGGTGATCCTCGACGATACTCGGAGCATGGCCACGGTGGACCGCTACGACGATCCATTAGCCAAGTCGCTGGAAGAGCGCGTTGCAAGCGTGCTCTCGTCGAAGCAACTCAGCCGTTGGAACATCGCCCGCACGCTCTTTGCCGAAGATCGGGGTGCCTTGCTAAAGGACGTAGCCGAAAATCACAAGCTGAAGTTCTACTTTCTCAGTCAGTTGCAAGAAAGCCGCCATTGGGACGTGCCCGGCATTGTCGAAGAATTGAAGTCCGCAGAGGCCGTTGGCGATGCGACTCGGCTTGGGTCGGCCATCCGCGGCGTGCTCGATGAACTGCGCGGTACAACGCCGGTGGCCATTGTGATCGCCACCGATGGCATCAACACCGATGGGCCGGGGCTTTTGGAATCGGCCGCATACGCGCGTCGCAAGGGCGTACCCCTGTTGATAGTCGGCCTGGGCAGCGATCGACCGGTGCGAGATTTGAATCTCAGCGATTTGGCGGTTGAGGATGTCGTCTTCGTCAACGATCTGGTCCACTTCCGCTTCCAACTTACCGCTGCGGGCTTTGAGGGCCGGAAGATCAAGATCGTTCTCCGCCGCGAAGGTAAATCTCAAGGCGATGCGAAGGCCGTGCCCGAGAGCGTGGCGATGGTGGAAGTCACCGTTGGCCCCGATGGCCGGCCGCGAGAGATCGTTCTGCCGCACCGTCCCACCCAACCGGGCCAATTTCGCTACACGATCGATATCGAGCCGCCGCCGGGTGGCCTACCGACGCGCCACCCGCCGCTAACGCGCACGATTCAGGTTCGGGAGGAGAAGATTCGCGTACTGCTGGTGCAAGGCTATCCGAGTTTCGAGTATCGCTTCCTTCGCAACACGCTCAGCCGCGATAAGTCGATCGAGTTGCACACGCTCTTGCAGGAAGCCGATTTGGACTTTGTCGATCGTGACAAGACGGCCTTGCGAGTATTCCCCGTGCGGCGCGAAGACCTTTTGGCCTACGACGTAGTGGTCTTTGGCGATGTCAATCCGGCGCTCTTGAGCCCCAGCGCGATGGATAATCTGGCCGATTTCGTCGATCGATCGGGCAAGGGCGGAGCGATTGTCTTTCTCGCGGGTCCAAAGTTCATGCCCCAGGCATACCGCGAGACTCCACTGGCGCGACTGCTGCCGTTCGATCCGGCCGGTGTTCGCAATCCCGATCCCAACAAGCCGCTCACCGAAGGCTTCGTCGCGGAGGCGACCGAACTAGGGCTAACCAACCCCGCTATGCAATTGGGCGATACGATGGAAGAGACACAAAAAATTTGGCAAACGGCATCCGGCGGCGACAAACCGGCGCTACCGCCGATCTATTGGATCGCCGAACTACCCGAGTTGAAGCCTTCCGCGCGCGTGTTGGCGGAACATCCCACACGAACCGGTCCCGACGGCAAACGCTTGCCGTTGATTGTCTTGCAGTATGTTGGCGGCGGCGGCAAGGTGTTGTTCCACGCCACCGATGAGACCTATCGCTGGCGGCGACGGGTGGGCGATCTTTACTATGCTCGCTATTGGATTCAGACGCTTCGCTATTTAAGCCGCGCAAAGCTTTCCGAAGGCGACCGATCGGCCCGACTGAGCACCGATCGCCGTGAGTATCAACTTGGCGAGCCGATCCGCTTGCAAGTCCACTTTGCCGACGAACGGATCGCACCGCTCGACGATAACGGCGTGACGGTCGAGCTCGAACAGATCGGGCGGCAAACCCAAAAGGTCCAGTTGCATCGCATGGAAACGGGACGAGGGCACTTCGAGGCCGCGTTGAACGGCCTGCCGGCGGGCGGATACCATGCCAAGATGGTCGTGCCGACGCTTTCGGGGCGCGTTCCGGCGGCCGATTTTTCCGTCGCCCCGCCACAAGGTGAACTGGCCCGCGTGCAAATGGACGCCGCCGAAATGCGGCAGGCGGCCGACTTGACGCACGGGCAGTATTATACGTGTGCGGACGCAAGTAAACTGGTCGATAAGCTGCCCGACGGCCGGCAAGTGCCGATCGAAAACCTTCCGCCGGTGCCGCTTTGGAATCGCTGGCCGGTGCTACTGCTGTTTTTGACGTTGCTCATCGGAGAATGGCTGCTGCGAAAGCGCGGAGGAATGGTGTAGAATAGAGCTAAGGGTTCCCACGATCCGCGTGGGAACGAGGTTGTTAGTCCACAATGTATCAACATCCGCTCCAACGCCGAATCGTCGCACTGCGAAGCCAGATGCTTCGTCTCATGACGATCCGCGGCTTGAGCATGACCGCAACGGTCGCGATCGCGACGTTGATTGCGTTCGGTTCAATCGACTATTGTATCCGCTTTCAGGATCGGGGCGTACTTGCCATCTTCACGGTACTTCTCGCAACGGTCTCGGCATGGACCACCTACAAATATCTCTATCTTCCTCGCACGGCCCGCCTTGGCGACTGCGACTTGGCCCTGCATGTGGAATCTTGTTTTCCGGCGGTCAAAGATCGGCTGGCTAGCGCGCTAGAGTTTCTCAAGCAATCCGAAGAGGATGCGACAGCCGGTTCAGCGGCACTACGGCGGACGGTCATCGCCCAGACCGTGGCGGAAGCCGATCGGCTCGATTTCACAAGCGTACTCGATCCGCGTCCGACGCTGCTTGCAACGCTGGCGGTTCTGGTCGTCGGTCTCGTCGCGGCCGGTTTAGTCGCGCTGAACCCGACTGCCGCGCGGCTTGCACTCACCCGCTTGGCCGTCCCCTTTGGCCGTGCCGTATGGCCGCAGGCGACCCATTTGGAGTTGAGGCAGCCCGTCGCATCGATTGCGCGTGGGCAGCCGTTCGACATCGAGATCGTCGATGCCGAAGGGGCGGGCCTGCCGTCGATTTGCCGGATACACTACCGGCTTGTAAGTGCGGAAGGCAAGACTACCGAGGATGTCGAACCGATGCAGCGGCTCGGCGATTCGGCCATTGCCCGCCGCGAAAACCTCACCCGCAGTTTCGAGTTCCGCGTCGTCGGCGGCGACGATCTGTCCATGCCTTGGAAGCGCGTCGAGGTACTCGATCCACCGGCCGTGCGGAATTTAGAACTTGCCCGGACGCCGCCCACCTATGCAAATCTGCCGTCGGACACCTGCGATGCAGCAGCCAGCGGGCCAATGTTGGCCGGCACTCGAGTCCGTTTTCAAGGTGAGGCGACGAAGCCGCTGCGGAAAGCCACGTTGCGGTTGGAGGGCGGCCGCGAGATTGCCGCCCAGGTGAGCGAAGACGGCCTTCACTTTTCCGTCGGCGACGATGCGGCGACCGAACCGCACGGCCTGCTCGTCCAACAATCTGCATCGTATTGCTTTCAACTGCTCGATCGCGATGGCTTAAACGGCGGCAGCGAATGCCGCTGGCAACTCCACGTCTTGCCCGACGCCGCGCCGACAATAACACTGGAACAACCATCGACGAATCAATTCGTCGCGCCGCGCGCGATTGTCGACGTGAAAGTTCGCGCCCGAGACGATCTTGCACTGCGGCAAGTGGCCTTGATCTATCGAGCGAGCAACGCCGCAGCCGCAAGCGAAAACATCCTTACGCTGTACGACGGGCCGCCGCAGCCGGCGCGAGCACCTAACTTGACGAGCGACACCGACGACCAGCGGGCAATCGACTTTCGCTGGGACTTGGAAGGGCTAAAACTGTCGCCCGGCACGCAATGGACGATCTACGCGACAGCAACGGACTACCGTCCCCAGGTAGGCCGAAGCGATCGACGGATTCTAAGCGTGATTTCTCCGGAAGAGTTGCAGGATCGCCTGCTAATGCGGCAGGCCCTGATTTTGTCCGAGTTGACCCGCCTGTTGCAAGTCGAGCGCGACGCTCACAGCCAAGTTAGCACGTTGCAAATCCGCGTTAATGAAACAGTTGGTCTTCAGCAAGCGGATGTCGATAAACTGCAAGGGATCGAATTCAATCAACGCGAAGTTGCGCGCGGATTGACCAGCCGCGGCGATGGCGTGCCGATGCAGGTGCTCAGCCTGTTGAGCGACATCGAGAACAACCGTCTCGACAATCCGGACTTCCACCGCCGCATGGAAAGCATTCTGGCCGAGGTCGAACGCCTCGAACAAAAACACCTTCCCCAGGCGGGAAACGAGTTGACCGCCGCCGTGAAGTCAACTCAGGTTCGATTGCAGTCGGATGCAAATCCACCAAAGCACGACGAGGATACCCAGTCATCGCTCGGCCGCGCGGGCGAACATCAATTGGCTATTATTGCAGTTGTGGAAAGCATGTTGGCCGAGTTGCGTCGATGGGATGACTACCGACGGTTCCATCGCGACGTGGCCCAATTGCTCCGCGATCAGGAAGAGTTAGCTCGCAACGCGGCCGAATTGGGCCGGCGGACCCTCACGCGCGATGTCAAGGAGCTTTCGCCTCAGGAATCGGCCGATGTCAAGGTGCTGGCCGCCCGACAGCTTGAAGCGGCTCGCCGGCTCGACCGCATCGAGCAGGAAATGGAGCAGG
>JANXOJ010000568.1 GCA_025353625.1 Planctomycetota bacterium
GTGCCGGCACCGCGATGGTCCTTGAGGTGGACGAACTCCATGTCGCGGTCGGTGCGCAGGACGATTCGCACGACCAACTCATCGCCGACTTTTACCGGCCCGTTGACCGCTTCGAGGATCGGGCCTTTCTTTGTATATTGCCGAGTGTAGAGCGACTTCGTTACCTTCAGCGGCGTGCCGGCGTAGGCGGTCACTTTGCTCATGTCCTCCAGATATTGCCAGTGGACGCTTCCCCAGGCAACGCCCGGATCGAGCTTCTTCACGGCGATTTGCCCTTGCTCCGGCTTGATCTCGCCGCGCAGGAATTTCTGCTCGTAGAAGCCGGTGCCTGCCTCGACCTTTTCGGGCTGGATCATCTGACCGGCAAGGCTCACTTCGACCAGTTCATCGGAGGCGAGCAGGTTGCTGCCCCTTAGGAGCAAGGCATAGACGGCGTCGGCGGTGGCCTTGGTCGTTTTCCAGTCTTGCGTCTGTTTCTGCTTGAGCAGCCAAACTTTGCAATCCTCGACGGTCTGTTGGTCGTTCATCACTTCGTCGAAGGCCTCGATCATCATCGCTTGCGATTCAATCGGGGCGCGATACCACCAGCAGGAGAGTTCGGTATCGCGCCAGAACGTGCCCATCTCTTCGTTACTGACGCTCCGCTCCTTGATGGAACGCATAATCGCCTGCGCGGTGGGCTTGTCGGCGAACCGCTTCAAGGCGACGGCCAGATGGGCCTGCGACTGGCGGTCGGCCATCTTCAGCCAATACTTGCGGCCTTGGGCAAGGAAATAATCGACCGCCTCTTTGTGCTGCAATGCGATGGCGTGGTCTTCTAAAAAGAAACTGCGGCCGTAGAGATACAGCGCGATCGCGGGACTGAGGTGGTTCTCGTCCTTGTGCTCGCGGCGGAGAATCTCGCGATAGATTTCGTCGATCCAGCCGTCGAGCCGCGTCAGCGATTTGATCGCAGGGGCCATATCAATTTTCACGCCCAGGTGCCTCATGCGACCGAAGCCGGTGGTGATGTAGAGCGTGATGTAGTCGTTCGGCGGGCCGCCGGGGAACCACGACCACGCGCCGTCGTTGAGCTGCCCTTCGGCCAGCTTCTTCAACGCCCGCGCGGTTTCGTCGTTGAGGCGGTTGTCTTCAAAGAGGATGCCGACGTTCCGCCGGGCTTGGCTTTCTGCCTGTGCCTGCCGCACCCAAGGCGTTTCTTCCAGCAAGACCGACTTGATATCTTGATTCTTTTCCAGCGGGCTATCGAGGGCGGGCGTGCCGCGCCACTGCTCGAAGACGCGATGAATTTTTGCATCGCTGCCGGCGATGTGCCGTGCCAGGGCGTTGGCATAGAGCCGGTTGAAGGTCTGCTCGTAGCACTCGTATGGGTACTCCATCAAATAGGGCAAGGCCATGACCGCATACCACGATGGGTTCGAGACCATCTGCACCGTCAGGCTTTGGCTTTGCAGCGTCTTCGACTCGCCCGAGCGAAGGAGTCGGTCGAACTTAAAGTTCTTCGTTTGCGGACCGCGGATCGGGAGCGGCAGCGACTCGGTGACGAGGACGCGGCGAACGAGAACCGGCAAGAGACCCTCTTCACCGTCGGAAATGCGACCGGTCGAGCCGACCGCCTTGTAGCTGATCGCCCCGCCGGAAAGGTCGGGGACTTGCAACTTCCACGAGAAGTTGCGCGACTCTTTCGCTGCCAAATCAAAGCCTTGGTCGGTCGCGGTATTGCCGAGAGATTCATCGATCGACTTAGCCGTCCGAGCGTTGGCAAAGTTCAATCGCACCTTGCCGGACTGGGCGGTAGGCGATTGATTCGTTACTTTCACGGTGAACTCCAGGGTGTCGCCTTCGCGGAGGAATCGCGGAGGGTTGGGCTGGACCATAAGGTCTTTGGCAGTGACTGCTTCGTCGGTCAAAAGGCCACCGCGAAGCTCGCGATCGTGGGCGAAGCCGAGGAATTTCCACTTCGTTAGGGCCTCGGGCATGGTGAATTCGAGTTTTACGCGGCCTTCGGCATCGGAAAGGAGATGGGGGAAGAAGAAGGCCGTTTCGTTGAGGTTCTTGCGGGCGGCGACCTGGCTAAGATCGGGGCCTTGGCCGATGCCGGGGCCGGCTCCTTCGCCGGCACCATTGCCGCGATTGGAAGCCTGCTTCTCGCGTTTGGTGCCGTCCGCCGCGCCGGCCTTATCTTCGCCCAAAGCGTCGGACTTTGCGAGCGATTGCATGGCCATTGCTTCATCGCGTCGCTCACCGAGAGCTTTTGCGGCCATCGGTGCCATGGGCATTGCTGCTCCTTCTCGCATCATCATTCGTCCGCCTGCGCCGCCGCCCTTAAACATCATTCCGCCGGCGTAGGCATATCCCCAGAGGTCGGCCATTATGCTGCTGGGAAACGTGCGATAGGTCATTTGTGCGTCGCGTTGATCGAGAGGGAAGCCGCCTTGAATCTGGCCCAGGTAGCGAGCCGCGTTTTCAAATTGTTGGTTCACACGACTCCAATCCTGACGGAAGACGCCGAAGCCGGTCGTCCAGGCGTGCGGTAGATAGGCATCGAGCGACTGGTCGTAGAGCGCGGCGACCACTTCCACGGCGGCCTTCTTTGCATCCGGCCCGCTGACGATGGCGGTCCAAGTTTCCTTCTGACCCGGTTCGAGTTTGGAGACGAAGTGTTCCCACTTGATGGTCAGGTTCTTATTCGTCCAAGGGACGCCGACCTGTCGCGATTCGAGATAAGCGCGGTTCTCGCGAACCATGGTTACGCGGAGCGTGAAGCCGCCGCGCATGGCCTCGGTCACGGCCTGCTTGACCGGCTGTTGCGTTGCGCCTTGCTCGGTCCAGAAGCTTTGCAGCAGCTTGCCGCGATGCTCGATTTCAATGAACGCGCGGCCGCGCTCGTAGCCGGTGCCCCAGAGAGCCATGAAATCATCGCCCGGCGCAAGCGTCCATTTAGGTGCCGCGACGAGGTTGGGAATTTTGATCGGGAACTGCTTGGCGTCGGGGGCCAGCACGTTCAGCGGCAAGTAGGCAACGATCTTCTTGCCGAAGCGGTCTTGCGTTTCAAACTTTGCGCGATAGGCACCCGCTTCGAGCTTGGTCGCCCAGCTTGCCGTGCCGCTGACGGTGGAGGTGAGACCCCGTTCGGCGACCGCTTCCCCTAGTTCCCAGGTATTGGGGTTCGTGGCGTCCGGCTTGGGAGCCGGTGTCTTGGCGGCCCCTGCCGTCTTTGCCGTCGCTTTTAAGCTGCCGCGAATTTGTGGCCGATATACCGGGCGGACGCCAAGAATATCGGGTCGTACAACCTTTTCCGGCTGCTTGAGGCGATAGATCGTCAGCGAGCCTTCCGCCCGCTGGGGTTCTCCATCGAGCGTTGTTGTATTGAGAGTGATCTCGATCAGCTTTTGCGACGTGAGCCATTCATCGGCACTTAGCGAAGCGCGCAAAGCCGTGTAGCCGGCTTGCACCGAGCGTTGCGAAGAGCGGGTTTCGCCACTTATATCGGTGACGTCGGCAAAAACCTGATACTGGAAGATCGGCTCATCTTTTTCGGCAACCGCAAGGTCGGGCTTGGCGATGAAGGCGATCTTGAACGTGCCGTCGGCCTCGGTCTGCGACGTACCGTGGGCAATCTCCTGCGCGCCCGACTGCGAGGCATGCCACCAGAAGCACCAGTACCACCAGTCGGGAAAGCGGACTTCGCGCACGATGCGGTAGCGGACCTTGGCACCGCCAATGGAGGCACCCGTGTAGGCCGTGGCGCGGCCTTGCAGTTGCACCTCGCCGCCGAGCCGCGCGGCCGTCTTGGGGGCGTCGAGTGCTACTTGAAATTTTGGCCGCTTGTACTCTTCGACGCTGATCGATGCGTTGCCTTGTGCGGGGCCTTGGGCTTGGATCATCATCCGGCCCATGAGTCGATCTCGCGGGGCGGTGAAGTTGCCGCTGAAGGATCCGTGGTCGTTGGCGACCAGCGTCTGCTTGTCGATCTCCTTGCCGTTGACGTCGTGGAAGATGACCGTCACCGACTCGCCCGGCAGGGTTTTGTAGTTGTCGCCCTCTTGATCGACGAGGATGGCGATGCCCTTAAAGTAGATGGTTTGCCCCGGTCGATAGAGTGAACGGTCGGTGAAGAAGAAGGTTCGCTTCTGTGGAATCGGGCGGTTGTTGTTCGCGTAGGAGTAGTAGTTATTTGCCGTGGCAAGCTGCTGCTCGCCGTGCGTGACGTGGACGAGATTATTGCGACCTGGAACGCCGCTTGTTGAGAAAAGCCCATTGCGATCGGTCTTGATTTTCTCGCCGACTTTGACCGATCCGTTCCAATCCCAGGCGATTACTTGGGCTTCCGCCCCTTCGATCGGCTCGCCGGAAGCTGCATCGAGTACAAATCCGCCAAAGCGGCCGTCGGTGCTGTTCTGCCGCATGACCAGAGCCAATTTGCTGACCCAGATATCGGTGAAGGATACGACGTTGTTACCCGCACCAAAGTTTGGGTCGTGACTGGAAATCAGGTAATAGAAGCCCGGCTTAATATCTTTCGGCGCAGGCAGGTCTTCCGCCCGCTCTTGGTAGTCTTCCGTAGCGGGCAGATCGGCCGACCACGCCATGTCGGGATGCCTATTGACAATCGTTTGCTGTTCCTGCCAATCGATGATTTGCCCGTGAAATTTGCCCCCTTTAACCCGTGCGCTCCAGTCGTCGCGAACGAGGCGAAAGTAGACCTTCGTTAGATTGCGGTAGGTGACGCGGATTGAAGTCGGCTCGTTCCAGACCCGTTCCGCGACGATGCTCGACGACTTGGCCTCGATCGGCCGCACGAGGTTGTAGCAGAGATTGCCGCCAGGTGTGTTCGGGAAAGCCCGCGAGCCTTGTTCCGCCAGATCGTGGGCATCGACGAGCGAACCTTCCTGCTGCAAGACGACGGCCAAGCGAAAGCGAGCGACGGCGGAGATGGGATGATCGCCCCATTGCTTGATGAAACGCTGCAAGGCGAGCTTATAGAGCGGCGTCTTCTCTTCTCCAACGGCACTGTTGTTGCCCAGATTGAGCCGTTCGAGATCGAGATCGAGTCCGGCCGATTTGTCGGCATCGGCTTGATGGAAACGAAGAAGCTCTCGATAAAGCCGAATCGCCTTCAGCTTGGGCGAATCGCTATCGGTGGTCTTAACCTCCCAGGCAAGGAACTGTTCCAACGGTTGAAAGATCGGGCTATCGGCGGAAAGCTCGAAGGCATCTTCAGCCTTGGCCGCTGCCTGCTCGCCCGAATTATAAAAGTCGAGTGCCTCGTGCGCGGCGAAATCGTAAAGCGTGGGACGGTAGCTATCGGGCATGGTCCCCTTGCCCAGCAGTTCGTCGTAGTCTTGGACGGAAATTTTCTTGAGTTGTGCGTCCGCGGCGAGGGCTTTGAGGAAGTGCTTGTCGATTTCCGCAAAGAGCCGGGGCAGATCCCAAGTGGTAAAATCCTTGCCGGGGGCGGCAGCCGTGGCCGTTCGCTGCATGAACCGCCAGCGGTTGTGCTGGAAGTATTGCCAATACCATTCGGCCTGAACGACTTCCATCATCGGCTGCATCGCGGCGGGGGCCTTGGCAATTTCGGCCTCCAGCCGCGTAATCTTCTCCTCGGGCTTGTTGCCTTGGATCGTCCCTTCCAGGGCGATCTTGCGGCCAATGGCCTTGATGGCCTCGGGGTAGTTCTTTTCTGCGATCGCTGCGTCGAGGATCGGCTGCAATTGCTCGATGGCCGTCTTGGGAAGCCCCTGATTCACGGCGTCGTCCACCTTCTTCCATTGGGCCTCGTGCTTGGGGCCGCTGGGGGCCGGCTGGGACGCATCGGCCTGGATGGGGGCGAGGGCGATGACGCTCAGAACGACGAGGATTGCATGGAGGTTTTTCATTTTCCCTATTCCTTTATTTAACGTGTCGATTCCTGCCGGATGAAGCGATGCGGTCGATTTGCACTGCCAATACAATAGTCGTGGTCGAGAATCGTGATCGAAAATCTTGGTCGAGAATCTTGCTGTTCGGGCAACTGCCACGGCATTTGGACGCCTAGCCGGTCGGAAAAGTTCCCCAGAGAAGTCGACCTTCGAGATGATTGTAACCGATTGCCAGGGGATGCGGCAAAAAGGGCGAATCGCG
>JANXOJ010000619.1 GCA_025353625.1 Planctomycetota bacterium
AAATGCGGCGGACGTGCCTAGCAATGACCCGGCGAATGCTTGGGCGCAGTTCCGTGCTGCGCTGGCGGCGGAGCAGTCGGCCTGGTGGGGCGATTTTCAAGGGACAGTCTCGGTCAACACCTACATGGCGAATCTGTCGGCCTTTGCCTATCAGGCCCAGGTCGATGCGGCCTATCTCCTGGCCGCCAGAGCGGCGGCCAACGCCGACAGCAACTACGTCATCGCCCAAGCCACGGCCGCCGAAAACCTGACGGCCGCCACCGCCCGTGCCAATGCCAAGCAGATCACAGCCCAGGCCGATGCCGATTTGACTCTGCAAAAGGCCCTGGCCGCCGATCAGCGGCATTATCTGGTCTACCAAGCGCAGAGTTATACCGGCTATTCGGTTCAGGACCGCAATTTCGACGACGCCGAGGCCCAGACCAAGTACACGCTCGATACGAGCCTTGCCACCGACCATCAGGCACTCGACCTGGCCAAGGCCACTTCAGCCGATGATACGGCGGTTGCCCGCAGTAGTGCCTCGTGGCCCCAGACCATGAACGACTGGGAGAACGTAAAGGGGACAGTCGCGAATGGCATAAAGACTTTAACGGCTGGTCGCCAAGCATCGAACTACCATAAATCGATCGGCACTAGCTTGCAATCGCGCCCAGCCGACCGCAAAATTGTTAAAGAAGCAGTCGAAGAACTAAACTGTTACCACCAGCAAGTTGTGGACGCCGGGGTCATAGTTTTATCACATCGGAGTCGATTTCGGAAGAAAATCTCTCTCTGCGGCGCGTTTTAATCTAGCAATTGAGTCGGCCGGGCCGACGTCGAGTTCGCGTCGAAGCAAAAAGCGCAAAAGCCGGCCGCGCAGGCCGATAGGAAACGTGAAGTTGCAGTGGTAATTCACTCGGCAACGGCGTTCGTCGATCCGCAGGCAATCGAGATCCTCGTGAACCTTGATGCCAAGCGGCATGCGCACCTGTATTTCGAGCTTGCCGTGGGCTTCATCGATGTTCGTGAACTGGAACTGCACCTTCAAATGCAACCAGCGTGGGCCGGATTCACCAAACATCGTCTGCCCGTCGGCGGCTGGACCGGCCGGCTCGACGCGGTTTACGCGGACATCGTAGAAATTGCCCCAGCCAGAAAAATCGGTGAGCAGTTGCCAGACGGTTTCGAAGGGCGCTTCGACGATTTGTGTCGGACAAGCGGAATGGGTGATCTTAGTCATGCAGTGTTTCCTTAAAAGCACGATTGCGGCTGGGGAAGAAAGGTGCCAGCCACGAATGGCACTGCCGCTTGGTACGAAAGGGCTTAGGGCGACGGGCGGCCGTCGGGGCGGCTGCAATTCCGCCCTCAACTCTCCTTGGGCTTTTTGCCGCTTTTGTCCGAACTCTTCTCGGACGCTTTGCCGGTACTCTTGTCACCGGCCTTTTCGGCAGGTTTTTCCGCAGCCTTTTCCTTCTTGTCGCCACTCTCGCCGGAGGTGGCCGATTTGTCGGCGGCGGCACCTTTTTTATACGATTCGCTACGGTAGTCGGTCGTATAAAAGCCAGAGCCTTTGAAGACGATTGCCGCCCCGGGACCGATCAGCCTTCGCAGTTTATTCTTGCCGCATTCGGGGCATTTCTTGATGGCGTCAACCTTGATCGATTGAATGAGCTCGAACGCATGTTCGCACGCTTCGCACACGTAGTCGTAGGTGGGCATGATGGGTAGGCTCCTATCCCGGCAATGTTACTATCTTCCTCGGTATCGCACACTCAGTCGGCCGCTTCCGCTTCCACGGGCAGAGAAACAATCACTTGGCTGGGCCGAACGACGCGGTCGTGCAAGGTAAAGCCAGGGCTGGCCACCAACACCACCGTGTTGGGCGGAAACTCGTTCGTCGGCTGCTGCGAAATGGCGTGATGCAAGTGCGGGTCGAACGGAGCGTGCAAGGCGGCGATCCTCGCGACATGATGTCGCGCGAAAACTTCCTCAAACTGCCGTGCCACGAGCTTTACGCCTTCGAGCAGGCCGGCCACATCCGGGCTTTTCTCGGCGGCAGCAATCGCCCGTTCCATATTGTCCATTACCGGCAATAGATCGTGGATCAACGGCTGGTTCGCATAGCGGCGGTGTTCTTCAATCTCGCGGGCGGCGCGCTTGCGATAGTTTTCCAACTCCGCCTGGCTCCGCAGCACGCGGTCCTTGGCCGCCTCCATGTCGTTGCGTAGTTGATCTAACATAGCATCGGATTCCGCAGCCCCACCGTCCGTATCAACGTTGGCTGCGTTCGTTTCTGGGTTGCTCGTCGTTTCGTCGGTCATATCAGTCCTTCCAAGGCTTCAGGCTCACGCACCCTCTTCGGCATGAAACAAGTCCTTGATCTTATCGAAAAAGCTCTTTCGCTTGGGCGAAATATCATTGTTCTCAATCTCGGCCAAATCGCGCAGCACTTGTGCGTGCTTTTCCGAGACGCGCTTAGGCACTTCCACCGTGATTTGCACGTGCAGTTCGCCCCGGCCGCGATGACGAACGTCCGGCATACCCCGGCCTCGTAGCGTGAAGACTTCGCCGGGCTGCGTGCCTGCGGGGATTTCTAGCATCTCGGGACCATTAAGCGTCGGCACTTTAATTTGCGCGCCGAGTGCCGCCTGCGAGTAGCCAATGGGCACCTGACAAACGAGATCGCGGCCCTCGCGGTGGAATAGCGGATGCTCGCTGACTTGAATGGAACAGTAGCAATCTCCGGCCGGCCCGCCGGATGTACTTGGCTCGCCCTCGCCACTTAGCCGCAATTGCGTGCCGGTATCGACGCCCGGCGGAATATCGACTTGTCGGGAAACCCGTTTCGGCACATAGCCGTGTCCACGGCAGCCGCTGCACGGATCGCGGATGACCTTGCCGCTGCCTCGGCAGGACGGGCAGGCGGTTTGCATGGAAAAGAAGCCGCTGGCTTGCACGACGCGGCCATTGCCGCCGCAATAGGGGCACTTTTCCGGCTTGCTGCCCGGCCGCGCACCCGAACCGTGGCACGTTTCGCAGAGGATGTGGCGGTCAAACTGCACGACTTTGGAAGCACCGTTCGCCGCTTCGATGAGATCGAGCGCGACTTGGCACTGGACGTCGCCCCCCTTTCGCGATCGACGACCGCGGCCTCGTCCGCCACCGAACAATTCGCCAAAGATGCCATCGCCGAAGACATCGCCAAATGCCTCAAAAATATCGCCCACGTCTTGAAAATGGGGAGCGTCGTTGCCTTGAATGCCCTGGAAGCCGTAGCGGTCGTACTTGGCTCGTTTGTCTTTGTGGCTCAGTATCTCGAAAGCCTCGGCAGCCTCCTTGAACTTGGCCACGGCGCCATCGTCGCCCGGATTGCGATCGGGGTGATATTTCAGGGCCAGCTTTCGATAGGCGTCGGAAAGCTGCTCCTTGGAGGCAGATTTATCGACGCCAAGCACTTCGTAATAATCGCGTTTGTCAGCCATCGTCGCCATATTGTAGCCTACCGCACGCGAAAGCGGGTAGCCCTGATTGCCTTGAAGTTAAACGTCGCGGTTTATTTTAGGATGGAACCACACCAAAAAAAGGGGCCACCTCTGGTTGAGGCGGCCCCGCTGGATTGCAATGAAAATTGTCGCGCTGGGCCACTGCCGTTCGACTAGCGAACGGCCCCCTCGACCATCCGCTTCTTATCGTCCTTTTCAAGATCGGTAATCAGCGTTTCGGTCGTCAACATCAATCCGGCAATGCTGGCCGCGTTCTGCAAGGCCGTGCGGACGACCTTCAACGGGTCGATGATTCCGGCTTTGAACATGTCAACGTACTTGCCGGTGTAGGCGTCGAAACCGATATTGTCGGCCTTCTGGCTGACTTCATCGGCTACCACGGAACCGTCGATGCCGCTGTTCTCGGCAATCTGCTTGATCGGACCCGAGAGTGCCCGCAGCACGATCTCGATACCGACCTTCTCATCGCCACCTTTGACGACGCGGGCCTTCTCGACTGCCGCACGGCAACGCAGCAACGCCACACCGCCGCCCGGCAAAACGCCTTCTTCGGCAGCCGCTCGGGTGGCATGCAAAGCATCTTCCACGCGGGCCTTGGTCTGCTTCATTTCGGCTTCCGTACTGCCGCCGACGGAGATCACGGCCACGCCGCCGGAGAGCTTCGCCAGTCGCTCTTGCAGCTTCTCGCGATCGTAGTCGCTATCCGAGGAATCGATCTGCCGCTTGAGCTGTTCGACGCGGGCCTTGATATCGGCATGCTTGCCGCCACCCTCGACGATGGTCGTGTTGTCCTTATCGACGGTAATCTTCTTGGCGCGACCGAGGTGTTCCAACGTGAGGTTTTCGAGCTTCATGCCCAAGTCCTCGCTGATGACCGTACCGGCCGTCAGCACGGCAATGTCGCCGAGCAAAGCCTTGCGACGGTCGCCAAATCCGGGGGCCTTGACGGCACAAATGTTGAGCACGCCGCGGAGTTTGTTCACCACGAGCGTTGTCAGGGCCTCGCCCTCGACATCTTCCGCAATGATCAACAGCGGCTTGCCGGAGTGGGCAACCTTCTCCAAAAGCGGAATCATTTCGCGAATGTTGCTGATCTTCTTCTCGTGAATGAGGATCAAGGCATCTTCAATCGCCACATCCATCGTGGCCGGATTGGTGATGAAATAGGGCGACAGGTAACCCTTGTCGAACTGCATACCCTCGACAACATCGTAGGTCGTCTCGGCCGTCTTGCCTTCCTCGACCGTGATTACGCCATCCTTGCCCACCTTGGACATAGCATCGGCGATGAGCTTGCCGATGGTGCGATCGTTGTTGGCACTAATGGCACCGACGTTGGCGATTTCTTCCGGGCCGCTGATCGGCTTGGCCATCGTGCGAAGATGCTCGACGGCAGCCTCGACGGCCTTGTCGATGCCGCGACGCACGGCCGTCGGATTGGCACCGGCGGTGATGTTCCGCAAACCTTCGCGGAAAATCTCGCGGGCCAGGACCGTGGCGGTCGTCGTGCCGTCGCCGGCTAGATCGGACGTTTTGGAGGCAACCTCATTCACGAGCTTTGCGCCCATGTTCTCGAAGCGGTCTTCCAGTTCGATTTCCTTGCTCACGGTGACGCCGTCCTTGGTGACGGTCGGCCCGCCGTAGGACTTGTCGAGGATGACGTTGTGCCCCGAGGGGCCCAGCGTCACGGCGACGACATCGGCCAGTTTTTCCACACCCCGAAGCAAACGCTTTCGGGCCTGATCGTCAAAAAGTAATTGTTTTGCCACGTTGGCGGCTCCTTAATTGTGCGGGTAGGGTACGTTTCCTTACTTGACGATCTTGGCAAGGATATCGGTCTCGCGAAGAATCTTGACCTCGCGGCCATCGACTTCGATTTCCGAGCCGGAATACTTGCCGTAGATGACTTCGTCGCCGACGCTGACCGAGAGATGCCCGCGCTCGCCGCTATCGAGCAGCTTGCCCGGCCCGATGGCAATGATGGTGCCGCGCTGCGGCTTTTCTTGTGCCGAATCGGGCAGCAAGATTCCGCCGGCGGTTACTTCTTCGGCCTCTTTGGGCTCTACTACAACGCGATCGTCCAAAGGACGCAAATTGATGCTGTCTTTCGCCATGATCGTTCTCGTTCTCCTTAAAAGTCTTGATTGTTGTTTGAATTTGTGTTGCATTACTCTCCTTGCCCGCCTGTTGTACTCGGCAGAACGGGAAAGGGGACGCCTAGGCTAAAACCCGCCCATGCCGCCCATTCCACCCATGCCCATGCCGCCCATTCCGCCGCCCATGCCACCCATACCTCCCATGCCGCCGCCCATGTCGTGGTCGGGAGCATGACCGGCACCTTTGCCGTCATCCTTCTTGGGTATCTCGGTGATGACGCAAGCTGTGGTCAAAAGCAGGCTCGCAACGCTGACGGCGTTTTGCAACGACGTGCGGACGACCTTCGCAGGGTCAACGATGCCGGCCTCGATCATGTCGCCGTAGGTGTCCTTGTCGGCGTCGTAGCCTTCGGTCTTCTTGAGTTGGCGGACGCGATGAACCACCACCGGACCATCCTGGCCCGCGTTGTGGGCGATTGCCTTGAGGGGAACCTCCAGCACGTTGCGGAGAATCTTGGCACCCAGGGCTTCGTCGCCTTCAAGCACCAGATTGTCAACGGCCTTCTCGCAGCGGAGCAATGCCACGCCGCCGCCGGGTACGATGCCTTCTTCCAAAGCTGCCTTGGTAGCGGCTCGGGCATCGTCGTAGAGGTATTTCCGCTCCTTCATTTCGGTCTCGGTTGCTGCACCGACGCTGATGAGTGCCACGCCTCCGGCCAGCTTGGCGAGCCGCTCTTGGAGCTTCTCGCGATCGTAATCGCTGGTCGTGATTTCGATCTCTTGGCGGATCGAATCGGCACGGCCGGCAATGGCTTTCTTCTCGCCGCCGCCGCCGACAATCGTCGTATCGTCGGAGGTGATGATAACGTGATCGATGGTGCCGAGATCGGAAAGCTTCACGGCG
The DNA here is from genome assembly GCA_025353625.1 of Planctomycetota bacterium. Taxonomy (GTDB): domain Bacteria; phylum Planctomycetota; class Planctomycetia; order Pirellulales; family Thermoguttaceae; genus JANXQG01. The sequence goes on from JANXOJ010000619.1 coordinate 6,486, forward strand.
TCGAGCTGCACGCCCAAGTCCTTCAAGATCGCTTGGCCGCCGGTCAGCACGGCGATATCGCCGAGCATCGCCTTGCGGCGGTCACCGTAACCCGGTGCCTTGACGGCAACGACGTTGAGAATGCCGCGCATCTTATTGACGACGAGCGTGGCAAGGGCCTCGCCGTCGATATCTTCCGCGATAATTACGAGCGGCTTGGCCGCGCGGCTGACAGCCTCCAACAGCGGTACGAGGCTCTTCGCGCTGGAAATTTTTTCCTCGTGAACTAACACGAGGGCCTTCTCGAATTCGACGGTTTGATCGTCCTGGTTAGTAACGAAGTGCGGGCTGAGGAAACCGCGATCGAACTGCATACCCTCGACAACCTCGACGGTCGTCTCGGCATGCTTGCCCTCTTCAATCGTGATGACGCCATCTTTGCCGACCTTGAGGAACGCCTCGGCCAACTTCGATCCGATTTCCGTATCGTTGTTGCCGGCGATCATGGCGACCTGGCTGATTTCCTTCTTGCTCTTCTCGTTGATGGGGGTCGCCATCTTCTCGACGGCAGCGACGACTGCGGCAGCCGCTTTGTGAATGCCGCGCGAAAGCGACATCGGATCGGCACCGCCGGCGATCATTTTGAGACCTTCGCGGTAAATCGCCTCGGCAAGGACGGTAGCCGTGGTCGTTCCGTCACCGGCGATTTTATTCGTCTTGGACGCGGCTTCCTTGACCAACTGGGCACCGAGGTTCTCGGCCGGGTCGTCGAGCGAAATCTCTTCGGCGACCGTCACGCCGTCTTTGGTGACCTTGGGTGCGCCCCAGCCCTTGTCGAGAACCGCATTGCGGCCTCGCGGCCCAAGCGTCGTAACGACCGCTCGAGCCAATTTGCTGACGCCGATTGCTAACGGCTGCCGAGCTTCGTCCTCATACACCATCTGTTTTGCCACAGTGGAATCCTCCTGTTGCGGGCTTTATTGAATTACACGGACCAAACTGGCTGCTGCGCACAGTTCCAATCCCACGGCGGCGTACCACGACCAAACTTGGCAGCCGGCTGCATTTGATTTCCGTATGAAAGCAAGCGGTGTGCCAAAGTTCTCCTGTGGCATCGTAAGCTATTACACGGTAATATGTTATGGTGTAGAATGTGGTGGGGGCAAGGCCACGATTCCGCAACAGGGCAACCGAAACATGCCAAATTGACAGGTGCCCATAGGCGGCCGTTCGGTTAATGATGGTATGACGATGATAGACGAAACTTCGACGCAATCGATCACGTTTAAGAATCTGACAACCGAGCAGGTCCAGGCGGACTTGGCCGACTTGGGCGTGCCGCCTCGGCTGGCGCGGCTCTTGCAAGTTGCCGCAGTGCGCAAGGGGGAATATCCGCAATCCGTGCCGGGAGTCTCCGCCAAATTGCTCGAAAGGGTTCGCGAGAAGACGAATATCCCAAACCTGAAATTGGTCGAAAAGCTCGTTTCGTCCAGGGACGGCTTTGCCAAATATCTCTTTCGCGGGCAGAGGGAAATGCCCTTCGAGGCGGTTCGCATTCCGCTTCTGCACCGCCCGGAAGATGCTAAGTATATTGTCTGCGTCAGCTCGCAGGTGGGCTGCGCGATGGCATGTGAGTTCTGCGCGACGGGCCGCATGGGTTTCAAGGGCAATTTGGCGGCGTGGGAGATCGTCGATCAAGTGGTGAAAATCCAAGCCGACTCGGAACATCCGGTTCGCGGAGTCGTCTTCATGGGCATGGGCGAGCCGATGCTCAATTACGCCAACGTAATGCAGGCGGCGAATATCCTTTCCGAATCGTGCGGCATGGCGATTTCCGGAAAGGCGATTACGATCTCGACCGTTGGTATCGTGCCGGGCATACGACGGTTTACGGCGGAGCGGCATCGGTTTCGGCTCGTCGTTTCACTGACATCGGCCGATCCGGAGTTACGGCGACAACTCATGCCGATCGAGCAGACGTATCCTACGCCGCAGCTCTTTGACGCGATCCGCGAATACCACGAGGCAACGCGCCGCCGCGTGACGCTGGCCTGGATCATGATGTCCGGCGTCAACACTCGCGAGAAAGACGCCGTGCAATTGGCCGAGCTTACGCACGGCCTGCCGGTGAAGATCGATCTGATCGACGTGAACGATCCGACGGGACGTTTCCATCCGCCCTCGCCCGAGGAGTTGCACTCCTTCCGCGATGCCTTAACGAAACATCTCGGCGCGCCGGTCGATCGGCGCTATAGCGGCGGGAAGGATATTCACGCGGCGTGCGGGATGTTGGCCGGTACGTACCGATCTCGCTCCAGCGAGATGTGAGCGGGTGCAACGCAACGGGTCAAATCTCCCAGCCCTTGCGGAACGGCTCGCGAATGAGTGCCTCCGCATCTGGATTATTCTTGGGCTTCAATGCGGCCGGGCCACGACTTTCTCTGACGACGCCGACTGCCAGCGGTTCCCGACACAACTCAGCCATCACCTGCAACCGGCCGACTTCCAATTTTTCGCCTACGTACATATAGGCAACCATTTTCACGCTGGCCCCGATACACCTGCGATACACCGCCGCTTTCTCCTTCGCACCATTTGTGATACATTGGCTTGGAGTCGGCTCGACGATTCAACTTCATTTCCTTTAATCGCCACCACCACGATGCGTATCGGAATTTGTGCTACGAATGATTTTGCGTTCAAAATAACGTTTGGGACGCCCGAGAATCGGATTGCTTTGATTGGGTTGCTCAATGCG
>JANXOJ010000623.1 GCA_025353625.1 Planctomycetota bacterium
ATGCCGCTTGAAATCACGGAAGAGATTATCGCACGCCAACCGCCGGAAGCCCAGGCCATCATTCGCCTGCTGCTGGCGGAGATCGCCAAGCTGCAGGCGCGTATCGAGCAGTTGGAAGGCCAAGGGAAAGGCAAGACACCGCAGAACTCGTCGCTGCCTCCCAGTTCCGTGCATCCGCATGCTGCGGTGGCCTAGCACTGGCGGATTCCAGGCGGCAGGGGAGGCGGTTGCGTCAGATTGAACAACGAGTTACCGCTTTGCAGCTGGCTTTGGGGTCAAAAGGATCGTTACGGCTGTCCCTCCGGGCGGCATCTTGTCTGAATTGGCTTCAAACGAACGTTCTTCTATGGCGCTGGAGCTTACGATCGGCAGGTCGAGCATTGCCAAGGGATTGTTCAGGACGCAGACGAATTCGCCGCCGTCGGCCATGAATCGTTTTCCCCCCTCGCCGTCGCTTAGAAACCCGCTGCCGGCGAAAACCCAGTTCTTTTCAGGCGGTTTCTTGGTTTTGATGTAGCGCACACATTCGCGTGCGTCGGTTTTTTGAATCTTGCCGTCTTTATCCTTCCAGCGAATTTCAATGGCGATTTCATCGCCCGTCGCAACGGTCGTCTTGCCATCCTTGTAAAAAGCCGGTTTTCCAGATTTGGCTCCTAGAAGAATAAGCGAGGTCTCAATTTGCTGGAAAATGCTCAACTGGCCCGGCGCGGGACGACCGCCCTCAATGACGATTGCCGATTCATAGTCGCGGCCGCTGCTGGTAATGAAAAACTCCAAGGGATAGCTCGCCTTACAAGCTTTACCAACGAGTACCACCTGCTTGTTTTTTACGTCGAGCCAGCCCGCGTATTTCCCAAACTGCTTGAGATCCTTGGCGTTATCGACCAGCGGCGGCCCCAAATCGACCGGCTGGGGAACGCTTTCCGTTTCCTCAGCATGCCCCAGGCAACCGAGGCACAACATTCCGACCGCAATGGCAGCAATCGCCGCCGAACCGAGTAGTTTCATTGCATTGAACCTTTCGCTAGAATTAGTACCGCCGTCTCTAAAGGATATGGCATTTTCGTTCGGTTGTCCAACGCAAAGGTTCCTTGAATGCTTATGATTCCGCCCGCTATTGCGACAAACCCCATTGTGACTTGTACAGCCGCGACGAACAAATACGCCGAATCGCCCGAGGGGCCGGAAAGAATGGCCGCATCATTCTTCGGCAAACGTGCAACGCCTAAATCGACCGAACATAAAGTCCTGAACTGGCTCACCGCAGCACAACCGCCGGTTGACGAAATCGAGTCGGCCATCGAGGCCGTCGCTTGGGCCATCGTCCTGCCCAAGATCGCCTCGCAAATCGACCCCGAGGTCTGGACGAGTCTCCATACCGCCCTGGTCGCGTTAGCGAATAGCCAACCCGAGGATGCCGTTGGGAAAACTCCCGTCGTTCATCAAGTCCTAAAAGGCGAGCTGGCCTGGCAGTTGGCAGTCGGCTTGCCCGCTGACCGCGAGGCCCGGCGACTTTCCAAATCTGGTAGAGCGGCCATCTCGCTGGGCTTCCACGAACTACTCGATCGCGATGGCATGACATCGGCCGCCGACTTGCCCTTCATGCGAGTACTGCTGGCGTGTTGGACCCGCTGTTATGCTTTGGGTCGAGAATTGTCCCACGGCGGTTGGGGTGCCCAATGCCAACAACGTTATGAACGGCTCGTGCAAACGGCAATGCGTTTGACGCGGCCCGATGGTCGTGCCGCCTTTGAAGCGAGTGACGACGCACCGGAAGGAGGCGAACTATTCGCTGCCGCGGCGATCAACGGCAAAAATAAAGTCAACCGCCGGCTTGCGGCAATTGCCCTATCACCGATGCGCGGAGTGGCCGGTAAAAAAACCAAGAAGGTAACCGATTTACCTACACCGTCAGTCCATTGCGAAGACGCCTGCGTCGCCGTCCTGCGCCGCGGTTGGCAGCGCGATGACGAGCGGTTGGCCGTTACGTTTTCGGGCGAGAAGTGCCGAATTGAACTGGTCGCTTCGGGGCAAGTCGCTCTGTCTGGCGATTGGCAATTCGAGGTCCGGCGAGGCGGAGAGCTACTAAAACCGGTTTCCCCGTGGGAGTCTGTCTGTTGGCATTCGGATGAAGACGTTGACTACCTTGAACTGGAAATTGAGTTGGCCGATGGCGTGAAGCTGGAGCGGCAAATTGTGCTTGCACGTCAGGACCGCTTTCTGCTGATGGCCGATGCGGTGCTGACGAAGTCGCCCGGCGGAATCGCCTATTGCGGCTCTTTGCCTCTGGCCGGCCGATTCGAGCTATGCGGTGCAGCCGAGACGCGGGAAACGTACCTAACAACCGGAAAAAACAGTCGCCCAAGCGTGCAGATATTGCCGCTGGCATTGCCGGAATGGCGTGCGGAGACCCACCTTGGCGAGCTCCTCCCCGCCGGGCCAAGCGTTCAACTACTCCAGGCGACAGAAGGTCGAAACCTCTTCGCCCCGCTATTTTTCGATCTCGATCGAAGCCGCTGCCGCAAACGCACGACGTGGCGGCAGGTTCATGTGGCGGAAACGCTGACGAACTTGTCCGCCGACGTGGCCGCCGGCTATCGCGTGGCGATTGGCAAGAAGCAATGGTTGATTTACCGCTCGCTCGCCGCCAAAGGCAATCGCACTCTACTCGGTCACAATCTATCGACGGAAACGCTCGTCGCACGATTCGCAAGCAGCGGTGAAGTGACGTCGATTGTTGAGATTGAATAGTGCTGGCTGTTTTCGTATGGTTTCAGCACTGTGTTATGCCCTGCACGGACTGGAAGCCCGTGCCGACAAAAAATTCCGTAAAGGCCCAAAAGACCTACCTTGCCCATTGCATCTTATCGAGTTGCAAATCGCTTCGCTTGTCGTTGACGATCAAGCGTACATCGTCTTTTGCGCGGAAATATGCGGCCACAACTTCCGGATCCCACTGCACACCGGACTCCTTTCGGAATATCTCGTCGATTTTTGCTTCCGGCATTCCTTTACGGTAAGGCCGGTCGCTGCCCATCGCATCGTACGAGTCGGCGACCGCGATGATCCGCGCGGCCAGCGGGATATTCTCCGCCGCGAGCTGCATGGGGTAACCTTTGCCGTTCCACGCTTCATGGTGGTGGAGGATGATCGGCAAAATGGTGTCGAGCTTTTTGATATCGCGAAGTATTCGATGTCCGATCCCCGGATGCGACTTGATGTGCTCAAACTCCTCCGGCGTCAGCCTGTCGGGCTTGCGAAGTACCGTATCGTCGATTCCGATTTTGCCAACGTCGTGCAGCAGCCCGGCGAGATAGATCGTGTTGACGGTCGGCAAGTCGCAATTCATTTCCCGTGCAATGCGTACGGCGATGCGAGCGACGCGATCGCTGTGGCCGCAGGTGTACTGATCTTTGGCGTCAATTGCCTCCGTCAAAGCGCGAATGATGCCGGTCGTGAGCTCGGCCTGCTGTTGATAAAGCAGCATGTTACCGCTATGCGTTCCAAGAATTACGGCGACGGAGTTCATTAGGTTCGCTTCGACCGTGCCGAACTCACCGCCGTCGATGTGGTTCAACGCGGCCATCCAGCCGAAATGATGACTTCCCTCGACCAAGGGTACGAAAATAGCCTGGCGGATATCCGGAAAGGGCCAGTCGGCTTGTGAGGTCGCGCCTGAATTAAGTACCAACGGAAGCCCGGACGCATTGGGCATGCGGGAAGCGTGTTCGGCCAACAGCGCGAATGCAGTCGAACTGAATGAAAGGTCGCCGGACGCCAAATACAAGGGGAGCAAAATGCGATCCGCGTCGGCCATTTGCTTTTGGCCGAAGGGTGGGATTTGTAGGGCGACGACCGCAGCCGGAATGACTTCGTGTAGCCATTCCAGGGCGATTCGACCAAGCTCTTCGCTACTTCGCGATAGCTTGAGGTTTTCCGTGAGCCGATGGAGGAGGCTGATTTCCTCGTAGGTGTCGTTGATATTGGCGGATATGCTTTGGACATCGCGTTCAAGCCGGCAAATCCGTTGCGCGGATTGCAATTGTTTTTGCACGGTTGAGGCCATCCGCAATAAGGTTTCCGGCGACCAAGCCAACTGCTCAACGGCCCATTCCAGGCCGATTTTGCCGTTCATCCCCAGTGCGGCCAGGGCTGCCGACAGTTTGTCGTTCGGGGTTAGGCTGCCGGTGACAAAGGGGGCAATTGCCAGACACGCGCGGTCGTCGTTGGCCGGTAACGGAATTGCGAGAATGGCAAAGGGGCCGGCTTCCACCACGAGTTCCGCGTTACCCCGCCGTGAAATCTCACGACACAGCGGCGCGAATTCACTCACGTCAAACGTTGGCAATCCA
>JANXOJ010000629.1 GCA_025353625.1 Planctomycetota bacterium
TGCTGAAATAGCCGACAAGCTTCCATGCCGCGTTCGACTCTTTGCAAATAACGTATAGACGGAGCCTCGACAACACGGCGGTTGTGGGTGACACCCCTTTCCCCGAAAGTCTATTTTTCGATAAAAAACCGGTCGCTCCATTGGCTACTAGCAACACGGTTTGAATATGAGTAGAATATAGGTCAATTATCCCGCGAATCGAGTCGCCGTCGGTCTGGAAGAGAGGATTTCGGTATGAATCGGAAATTGGCCTGCTTGAGTTTTTGCTGGGTTTCGGCCCTGATATTGGCTGCCGCGCTATCGACGAGTGTGGGTACGGCCGGCGATTGGGCCGCATGGCGCGGGCCGTATCAAAACGGCGTCTCGCTGGAAACCGGGCTGACGACTTCGACCAAGGACGTACTTTGGCGAATCCCCTACGCAGGCCGCTCGACGCCGGTGATTGTCGGTGGGCGAGTTTTTGGCATCGACCTGTGCGGCAAAGGGATTACCGAGCAGGAACAGGTCTTCGCCCTCGATCTGGCCACCGGCAAGGAATTGTGGCACTACCGCTTTAACTGCTTTCATACCGACGTGCCGAATAGCCGCGTCGGTTGGGCCAGCTTGGCCGTCGATCCGGAAACGGGCAACGTCTATGCCAACGGCGTCCAGGGGCTCGTGCTATGTCTCAGTCGGGACGGCAAGCTTCTGTGGTCGAAGTCGGTCAGCGAGCTTTTTGGCCGCGTGAGCGGTTATGGCGGTCGAACCTATACGCCGATCATCGACGAAGACCGCGCAATCGTGGCCTTCAATAATTCCAGTTTTGGTTCGCACGGCGTCGGGGCACACCGCTTCCTGGCCCTCGACAAGAAGACGGGCGAAATCCTTTGGTGGAGCGCGCCCGGCGGTCGCCCGGAAGACCCAACCTATTCTAACCCAGTCGTCGCCGTGATTAACGGTCAGCGGCTGATTGTTGCCGGCAATGCCGACGGCAACCTCTATGCCATCAAAGCGCGAACCGGCGAAAAGGTGTGGGGCTTCACGGCTAGCCAGCGCGGATTGAACTCGACGCCGGTGGCCGAAGGCGATCGCGTTTACGTTACGCACAGCGAAGAGAACGTCGATAGCACGTTGATGGGCCGGGTGATTTGCATCGATGGTCGCGGCAGCGGCGACGCGACAAAAACCAAGGAACTTTGGCGCTGCGACGGCATCGACGCCGGATACGCCTCGCCGCTTCTGCACGATGGCCGTCTGTACGTGATGAGCAACAGCGGGCTGCTGCATTGCTTTGACGCGGCGACCGGCAAGAAACATTGGCAGTTCGTCGCCGGACGGATCGGCAAAGGCTCGCCCGTCTGGGCCGATGGCCATATCTATCTGACCACGGCGAACGGCACTTTTGTGATCCTGGAAGATACCGGCGACGCTTGCAAGATGATCGATTCGATGGATTTTAATACAGGCGGTGAAGGGGGGATTGAGATTTTCGGTTCACCGGCGATTTCCGAGGGCCATATCGTTTTCTTTACCACGACCGAAATGATTTGTCTCGGCAAGAAAGATGCCAAGCCGCAAGCGGTGGCGGAGCAAAAGCTGCCGGAAGAAGCTCCCGTCGATAAAACGCCCGCAGTGCTCGTTTTGCGTCCGGCGGAGGTGTTGATTAAACCGGGAGAAGCGGTCAAATTCCGCGTAATCGCCTACGATAAACACGGCGAGCGGATCGGGCCGGTCGATTCCACCTGCTACTTTCCCAAGAAGCTGGGAACGATGGACGACCAGGGCCGGTTCGTCGCCGGCAACCACGGCGGCATCGGTGAAGTCCGGGCCGAAGTCGGCGCACTGAAAGGCATCGCTCGCGTGCGCGTGATTCCCGAGTTGCCAATCAGCGAAGACTTCGAGAAATTCAAGGATGGCGACACCATCGGCTGGTGGGTCGGCATTTCCAAGCTGAAATATACGGTCGAAACCCTCGATGGGTCCAAAGTCTTGAAGAAACTCCACGACGACAAGGGCCCCATCTTTAACCGCTCGCTGGCCTTCATTACGTCGCCGATCCCGGCAGGTTACACCGTGGAGGCCGACGTCATGGGCGTCAAGGAAGGCCGACGTCGCGGCGATGTGGGCGTCGTCAACGATCGCTACGTGATGGAACTTTACGGTGCTGGAAAGTCCTTGCGGGTCATGTCGTGGATTCCCGGACCAAGGTTCGAGAAGAAGATCGATTTCCCTTGGGCACCCGGCACTTGGTACCGCTTGAAACTCAAGGTTGAAGTTGTCGGCGAAGAAGGAAAGGTCCAGGCAAAGGCTTGGCCGCGAAGCGAAGCCGAACCCAAGGAGTGGACGATTGAGGCTACCGATCCCATGCCCAATTACGAAGGCTCGGCCGGAATTTACGCCAATTCGACGATGGCTCCCCTGTACCTCGATAACATCAAAGTCTACCGAGCAGAACCCGCACCGAAATAGTTTGACCCAAGCCGAAGTGCGGCACAATTTAGTGAAAAGAGGACACCACCATGAAACGCTTTATCCTGTCTGTCGCGGCAATCCTGCTGCTTGCGGTTCCGCCCGCGCTTGCCGCCGATTGGCACATGTGGGGCGGCACGCCGCAGCGAAACATGATCAACACGGAGGAAAAAAATATCCCCGACTCTTGGGATGTTACCACGGGCAAGAACGTGAAATGGGTCGCTCAACTTGGCTCCCAATCGTTCGGAAATCCGGTGATCGTCGCCGGAAAAATTTTCGTCGGTACGAACAACCAGTTTGAACGGCAACCGGCGATTAAAGGCGATAAAGGCGTCGTGATGTGCTTCCGCGAGAGCGACGGCAAGTTCCTTTGGCAGAACGTTCACGACAAGCTCGCCTCGGGCCGCGTCAACGATTGGCCCAAGCAGGGCATCTGCTCGTGCTGCAACGTCGAGGGCAATCGCGCCTACTACGTCAGCAATCGTTGCGAACTAATTTGTTGCGATGTGGAAGGTGCCAACGATGGCACGGGCAACGGTAAGATCATTTGGAAACTCGACATGATTAAGGAGTTGGGCGTCTTTCCCCACAACATGTCGGCTAGTTCGCCCAATATCGACGGCGACTTGGTCTATATCGTCACCAGCAACGGCGTGGACGAGAGCCACATCGTCATCCCTTCACCCGATGCCCCCAGTTTCATCGCCGTGAACAAGAAGACCGGTGAAGTCGTCTGGGACGACGTCGGCCCCGGCGGAAAAATCCTGCACGGCCAGTGGTCCAGCCCGGCGATTGGCGTCATTGGCGGCGTCAAACAGGTCATCTTCCCCGGCGGCGACGGCCAGCTTTATGCGTTCGACGCGGCAACGCATAAATCGCTCTGGACTTTCCAATGCAATCCCGAAGGCACCGTCTATAAGCTCGGCGGACGCGGCACGCGGAACGAACTGATTGCCAGCCCGGTAATCTACAACGACCGCGTCTATATCGCCATGGGCCAAGACCCGGAACACGGCGAAGGCCCCGGACACATGTATTGCATCGATGCCACCAAACGGGGCGACATCAGTAAGTCGGGTGCCGTGTGGCACAATGGCGAGGTGAATCGCGGGCTGGCCACGGTTGCCATCTTCGACAACATCCTCTATCACTGCGATCTCTCTGGCAACTTCCGCGCCATCGACCCCACCACCGGAAAAGTCCTCTGGAAGCACGATATGGGTTCGGCAATCTGGAGTTCGCCCTCGTATATCGACGGCAAGGTTTTCATGGGCGACGAAGATGGTCACGTCGTCGTCTTCAAAGCCGGCAAGGAGAAGAAGGTTCTCAACACGATGGATATGGGCGGCTCGATCTATACGACGCCGGTGGCGGCGAATGGTGTTCTCTACATTACGACGCGCGAAAAGCTGTATGCCATCCAGCAAGGTGCCTCGTGCGACGTGAAGAAGGTGAACTGATGAGTGCATCGGAAGCGCAAAAGAATGGCGGCGGCGACCTTACGGCCCGTATCGCCCAGGAAGGTGTCAAGCTCGACGCCTGGGTTCGTGAAATCGTCGCTTGGCATTTTGATCCCGCGACGGGTACGCCGTTTTGGCTCGACTATGCCGCCAAGCTCGGTTGGGATCCGCGGCGAGAGATTCACTGCTTCGCCGATCTGCCGAAACTCGGCTACTTTCAAGACGAATGGCTGCGCGGCGGCCCCGTGCGGCGATGGGTGCCCAAGGCATACGCCGACCGCCCGATTTACGTTTTTGAGACCGGCGGCAGCACCGGCATTCCTAAAAGTCGCATCACCCTCGACGACTTCCGCACCGACTACTCGGCCTTCAGTGAAACGCTCAACGACAACTACTTTCCTCGCGGGGGCAATTGGCTCATGCTCGGTCCTTCCGGGCCGCGTCGGTTGCGGTTGGCCATCGAACACTTGGCCCAGGTTCGCGGCGGCATCAGCTTCTGCGTCGATCTCGATCCCCGCTGGGTGATTCGCCTCATCAAGCAGGGCCAGATCGCCATGGTCGAGGAGTATAAGAACCACTGCATCCAACAGGCACTGACCATCCTACGGGCGAACCACGAGATCAAGTGCATGTTTACGACGCCCAAGCTGCTTGAGGCCTTGTGCGAGAAAATCTCGCTTAAAAAGGCCGGCATAACCGGCGTCTTTTGCGGCGGCACGGAAATGACGCGGCAGTTCCACCGCTTCGCCCGCGAGGAACTGCTCGAGGGTGCCGATTTTGCCCCGACCTACGGCAACACGCTCATGGGCTTGGCGTGCAACAAGCCGTTTGATCCGGCGGACGACTACGCGATCATTTACCACGCTCCGCAGCCGCGTGCCGTGCTGCAAGTCGTCGAGCCGGAGAAGCCGGACCAACTCGTCGAGTACGGCAAGTGGGGCCGCGTTAAGTTGACCACGCTGACCAAGGAATTCTTCGTTCCCTGCTTCCTAGAGCGCGATGAAGCCCTCCGCACGCCGCCGGTCCCCGCCTATCCCTGGGACGGCGTGGCCGACGTTCGCCCATTCCGAAAATTAGAAGCGAACGTCGTCGAAGGGGTATATTGATGATTGACGTTCCCATTTTGCGAGCCGGTCGGGCTTATACGAGCAAGGAGTTGCTCGAACTGCGCGATTATGCGACGGGCCAACCGGTCGCGCGGGTGAGTATGGCCAATCCGGGGCTGATTTCCCGCGATCTGCTGGCCGACGCTACGCATGGTGGGGCTTGGCACGCACTGCAAGACCTGAAGGTTGCCGATATCATGGCGATGCTCGTCGATGCGGCGCGGCACTTCATGCAATCGTCGCTTCCGGTGGGCAGTGGAACGCAATCGCCGCAGGAATTTGTCGATACGCAGTGTTCCACAACCGGCTTGCCTAAGTCGCTCTGCCGTCAGAACATGGCCAAGATCGAATCGGCCATGTTGAACATGGCATCGATCCTCGACGGCCTTACCGGCGGCCTCGACCTGGGCGTGCTCGATGTTGGCTACGGCCTTCGCGATGGCCACATGGTCAGCTACGCTCCCAAGGCCCGGCGGTTTGGCGCGGTGCTTCCGGCAAATTCGCCCGGCGTTCATGCCTTGTGGCTGCCGGCCTTTGCTTTGAAGATGCCGCTAGCTCTCAAGCCGGGCCAGCGCGAGCCTTGGACGCCGCTGCGCATCCTCGAATCGCTTCGCGCGGCCGGTTATCCGCAAGCCGCTTTTGGTTTCTATCCCTCCGGGCACGATGGTGCCGGCGTGATCTTGCGAAAGTGCGGGGCGGCCATGATGTTCGGCTCCGGGCAGTCCGTTCGCGCATGGATCGGCGATTCGCGGATCGAGATTCACGGCCCCGGCTATAGCAAGGTGCTGCTCGCCCCCGACAAGGCCGAAGGTTGGCGCGACTATCTCGACTTGATCGTCACATCGGTCTCGTCCAACGGCGGTCGCTCGTGCATCAATGCCTCCAGCGTGCGGACGGTCGCCCACGGTCGCGAGTTGGCCGTTGCCCTGGCCGAGCGTTTGGCGAAGATCGTACCGCGTTCGCGCGACGATGCGAACGCATTGCTATCGGCCTTTGCCGATGCCTCGGCCGCGCGAGCCATCGACGCCGCCATCGAACGCGGTCTCGCTGCCGGAGGTGCCGAGGACGTAACCGCCCAGTTCCGCGGCCCGAATCGCCTCGTGGAATTTGAAGGCGGCAGCTATCTGTTGCCGACGGTAATTTACTGCGACGATGCCCAGAACCCACTGGCGAATCAGGAATACATGTTCCCCTTCGTCAGCGTACTCAATGTGCCGGCGGATAACTTGATCGAATCCCTTGGCCCGAGTCTCGTCGTGACGGCCTTGACCGACGATCCACGGCTCGAGCGCGACCTCATGTCGCGGCACACCATCGGGCGACTAAACCTCGGCCCCGTGCCAACGAGCGTCTTGCAATGGGATCAGCCGCACGAAGGAAACATTTTTGACCATTTGTATCAGCAAAGAGCGTTCCAGAGGGAGAAGCACCTAGAACTGAGAGCTTAAAATCGTGGCCACCGCGCCGATCCTCCCCACCCCCCCCTCCATCCCCATGCCCATGCCCACTCGCTACCGCCGCAACCAAACGATCATGTGGATTCTCTTTGCCGCCTTGGTGATCCTGCACCACGACTGGTGGTTCTGGAATGATCCTACGCTCTTGTTCAAGTTCCTTCCAATCGGGCTTGGCTACCAGATTGCGATCTCGCTTGCCGCATCGGTCTTATGGGCCTGGGCCGCGTTCAACGCTTGGCCCGATCATTACGATACGTTGACCGCCGACCTGCCTCCCCGCGATTTGCCCGGACATTAAGACAAGGACTTCCATTCGTGATTGCTTTCTACATGATTTGCGGCTACCTGATCCTCTTGGTTGCCGTCGGGCTCTTAGGCTCCGTCGGACACAAGAAGAACTCGTCGGTCGATTTCTTTCTCGCCAGCCGAGGTTGCGGTGCCTTCTTGCTAGTGATGACCGTCTTCGGCACGACGATGACCTCGTTCGCCCTGGTCGGCAGCACCGGCCAAGCCTACCTCCGCGGGATCGGCGTCTATGGTCAAATGGCATCCTGGTCCGCACTGATCCATTCGGCCTGTTTCTTCATCATTGGCACCAAGCTTTGGTATCACGGCAGGCGGTTTGGCTATAGCACGCAGATTCAGTTCTTTACCGATCGCTTTCAAAGCCCAAAGCTGGGCTACATCCTCTTTCCGATCCTCGTCGGCTGGGTCATCCCCTACGTCGTGATCAATATCCTAGGCTCCGGGGCCACCATCCAAAGCGTGACCGCCGGAGCGTTTCCCAAGATGTTTCCAAGCGAGAATCCGGCCACCAACGGCGGCATCCCCCCGTGGCTCGGTTCCGCAATGGTCTGTTTGACCGTGCTGACGTACGTTTTCGGAGGCGGAATGCGGAGCCTCTCGTTTGCCAACGCCTTGCACGCCAGCGTCCTGATCCTATTGGGCGGTGTGATCCTGTTCCTGGTCATCGGCAAGTTGGGCGGCGTTGAAGCGGCAACCGCATTGGTAGCTCAACATAAGCCGCAACTTTTGGTTCGCGGCACGGGCGAGCATCCGATTACGCAAATGGAGTTCATGAGCTACATGTTCGTACCGCTGTCGGTCGGAATGTTTCCGCACCTCTTCCAACATTGGATGACGGCCAAGGATGTCAAGACATTTCGCACCGTGGTAATCCTGCACCCGCTGTTCATCATGCTCGTCTGGGCACCCTGCATCCTTTTGGGTATTTGGACTTCAACCGCGGTACTGAACGGTGTTCCGGTGATCCCCACTTCGCTGGACGATCCCAACAAGATTCTCGGTATTCTGGTTAAGAAACTCACGAATCCGGTCGTATCCGGCTTCCTGGGTGTGGGTATTGTCTCGGCCACGATGTCGCTCGATTCGCAGTTTCTCGCACTATCGAGCATGTTCACGCACGATATCCTCCTCCGCCGCTTCGGCGAAAAACGGCTCGGCGACAAGCAGCGGGTCATGCTCGGTCGGCTGATCGTCGTGGCAATCGTGCTGATTGCCTACTTCGTTTCGCTGTGGGCTCCCCGCTCGGTCTATACTCTCGGCGTCTGGTGCTTCACCGGTTTCTCCGGGCTATTTCCATTGGTCTTTGCGTCACTCTATTGGAAGCGCGTGACGAGTGCCGGCGCGATGGGATCGATTGTCGCTGCCTTGGCAACCTGGACTTATCTATTTCGCGAGGCGAGCTGGGGAGCGAACAAGGATTACCTTTTCTTAGGTATGATGCCGGCGGCCACGATCTTTTTTGCTGCTAGCATTGCTATCGTTGTCGTTTCGCTCGTTACCGAGCCGCCAGCCAAGGAAGTCGTCGATCGCTTCTTCCCCAGCGATGAGGAAAAACGCCGCGAGAGAGTGTCCGTCTAGCCGCAGACCTGCGCCCCTTCGCGTGCGATTCTCTCAGTGCTTTCCGATCTTCTCTTGCCGCGTTGCCGGTTTTTTGTGGAGAACTGCGCAAAGTTTTCCGATTATACGGATTATGCGAAGTTTAACGGCCCGCAAACGAACCTACGTAGCAGGCCCACCCGTCGCAGTTGACGGCTCCTCTACCTTGGTATAAGGACGCAAGACTGTGGTTAATCCCATTGCGAAGCAAATCCGACATCAACATATTCGCTTCCTAGCGGCTGCCGGCGTAGTTCTATTGGGGACTTTTGCGATCGGCCCGTCCGCTCATGCGGAAAGCGGCCTTGTGGTGAAACTTTACGCATGCCCTGCCGGGCAGACTGCGTCAACGGCAGAGGCCCTGAGGAACGAGTATGGCGTCATTGCCGGGGTGCGCGTCGCCGCCGACGAACGCACCTCGCGGGTTGTCGTTCAGGCACCGCCCGAGGTGCAATCGCGAATCTCTCAGCGAATGTCAACGGCCTTCCCCGACTTGCAGCCGGTCGCCGCGCCAAGCCCCGTCGGCCAAACGATGTCGCGCCGCCTGACGCTTCTTCGCATCAAGCCGGATCAGTTCGAGGCGGCACTTTGGAGCGCACTGGGGACTCGTCTAACGGCGATCGCCGAACAGCGTGCGCAGGTCCACGGTTATCGCCTTGGGTTGTCGAATGGCGGAGCCGTGAGTCTCTGGATCGATCTTAGTTCCGATCAAGTCACCGTGGAAGGCTCGACGGCGACCGTCGAAGCGGCGGCCCGATTGGTTCAAGCCCTCGACGCTCCCCAAGATGCCGCCGGTAAGAACGTCCGCCTGATGCCGCTGCACCCCGCGCAATTGGCCAGCGTCGAGAAGGCAGCCAGCATCATCCGCAATGCCAACGGCTCGGCCCCTTCGCCGATGGTCGCACAGATATTCCAGCCGCGTACGGATAATGCGGCAGCCGGCAGTCCGCCCGGCACCGTGCCTCCGCCGGTGTCCCCGGCCAAGCCTGACGCTCCGGCAGTGCCGCCGGTTCGCCCCGGCGATAAGGCAACCGACATCGGCAACCTCTCGCGAATCGTCAATCCCGTGCAAATGGAAGTCATTGAGGGGCTCGATGTGCTAGTGCTCAAGGGCAGTGCCCAAGATCTCGAGCAGATGATGGAAGTCGTGCGGCAGATCGAACGGATCAGCGCGGAGACCGAGCCTGCCATCGAAATCCTGCCGATGAAGAATCTCGATTGCGACGCCATGAGCGCGTTGGTGAAGACATTGTACGACGAAGTCTATATGGCTCGCCAAGGAGCCGTAACCATTACGCCAATGGTCACACCCAATGCGATCTTGATCGTGGGTCGTCCGGAAAATGTGAAGACCGTAAAGGATCTCGTGGCGCGGCTCGATCAGCCGACGCTGCCGGGTGCTCAGTTTCAGGTTTTCCACCTTCGCTATGCGGCCGCGACCGCGGCCCTCGCCACGGTGCAAAACTTCTTTGTCGAACGCGGCGGTCTCAGTCCCGTGATCCACGTCAGTGCCGATCAGCGTTCCAACGCTCTGATCGTACAGGCCAGCCCTCGCGACATGACCGAAGTTTCGGAACTAATCCGGCGGATTGATGTGATTACCACCCCCGGCGCGGTCAATGAGGTTCGCATCATTCGCCTGGAGCATACGCTGGCCCAGGATATTGCCTCGATCATCCAAAGTGCCATCGGGGCTTCCACCGGAGGAATCCAGCAAAACAACAATCAAAACAATCAAGGCGGACAAAACGGACAGTTTCCGGGTGGACCGGGGCAGGGGGGCCAAAACGGTCCCGGCGGACAAGGACAGGGGCAGAATCCGCAGGGCGGACAAGGCGGCCAGGGCGGCAGTTCCACGCAGCGGGCCGCCATGCTGCGGTTCCTCACGGTCGATGCCAAGGGCCGCAAATTGTTCAACTCGGGAATTCTGACCGAAGTGCGGATCACGGCCGACGTCAAAGCAAACGCACTGGTTATTTCCTCCCCGCCGGAGAACCTCGAACTGTTGGAAGCCCTCGTCCGGCAACTCGATACCATGCCAGCGGCGGAAGCCCAGATCAAGGTCTTCACCGTCGTCAACGGCGATGCTACAAACCTTTCCGATATGCTGCGGACGCTCTTCACCGGGCAATCTTCGCAGAACGGCCAACAGAACTTCCAGAACTTCATTTTTCCGCAGATTCAAAACACCAGCAGCGGCAGCGATACGTCGCTCGTTCCGTTGCGGTTCGGCGTCGATACGCGAACCAACAGCGTCATCGCCTCCGGTACGATGGGCGATCTCAATATCGTGGAAGCGATTCTCACGAAGTTGGACGATGGCGAAGTGCGGCATCGCAAGAGTATCGTGATTCGCCTCAAGAACTCCCCCGCCGTCGATGTCGCCAACACGATCAATACGTTCCTCACGACGGAGCGGCAGATGCTGCAACAGGCCGGCCAGGGACTCACCAGTGCCTTTGAACAGATTGAAAAAGAAGTCGTGGTCGTGGCGGAACCGGACAGCAACAGCCTCGTTCTCAGCGCAACGCCACGCTTTTATGAGGAGGTTCGCGGGATCATCGACCAACTCGACGCCCGACCGCCGATGGTGATGATCCAGGTGATGATTGCCTCGATTGAATTGGGAGATACCAACGAGTTCGGCATTGAGGTCGGGCTTCAGGACTCCGTGCTGTTCGACAGAAGCGTGCTCAGCAATTTACAGACAACGACAACGACGCTCGTCAACGGCACGTCAACCCAACAGGTTGTGTCCGCCAGCGGTGCCCCCGGATTCAACTTCAATAACGGCGATGCCTTGGGCAACAATGGATTAGGAACCAGCCTTCACCCAACCGACGTTGGTGGACAGGGGTTGTCGAACTTCGCCACCGGTAGAACCAACAATCAGTTGGGATACGGCGGCTTGGTGCTCTCGGCGGCCAGCGAGAATGTGAGCGCTCTGCTGCGGGCACTCTCCGAAAATCATCGCGTTGAGGTGTTGCAGCGGCCGCAGATTATGACGCTCGACAACCAACCGGCGCGCATCCAGATCGGCAAGCGCGTGCCGCGCATCACCAACGTGACCAACAACGCCTTGACCGGAAATGTGAACTCGATCACGCTCGACGAAATCGGCCTGATCCTGGGCGTGACGCCGCGCATCAGCCCCGATGGCCTAGTGGTCATGCAGATTGACGCCGAGAAATCGGAACTCGAATCCGAGGCCACCGGCATCCCGATCTTCACCTCGCCGACAGGTCAAGTCACCCGCTCGCCGATCGTCGACACGACCACCGCCCAGACCACCGTGGCCGCGATGAGCGAACAGACCGTGGTTCTCGGCGGGTTAATCACCAAGACCAAGAATCAAATCCATCGCAGCGTGCCGGTGCTCGGCGATATTCCTCTGCTGGGGAACTTGTTCCGCTTCGATAGTACCGGCAACTCCCGCACTGAATTGCTGATTATCATGACGCCGCACATCATCAAGAGCCAGTCCGATGCGGAGGCAATCAAGCTCGTCGAGTCCGCCAAGATGAGCTGGTGCATGTGCGACGTGACCCAAATCTACGGCGAAGCCGGGCTGCGGCGGCGTTGCGATCCCTGGGCCGATGGCGAGGTCCGCGTGATCTATCCCGACGCGAACCCGACCTCCGCAGGAAACCAAGTTCCGGCGGAAATTATCCCGACGCCCACCAGCGACCCAGCCAGCGGGGCCAAGCCGATGAATTCGACTAACCAATTAAATCAAACGCCCGCGTTGCAGCATCCGACCGAGTCGTCCGTGCCTTCCAAGGTCGAGACGGTGCCATCGGATCCAAGTGCTGCAAATCGCTACAATGTGCCGCCGCAACGGGTTCAGCAAGCACAGTATTATGCGAATCCGGCGGCAACGATGCCGGCCGTTTACCAAGTACCGGCCGCAAATGGGCCGAATCGTTATGACGCGGCGCGACCGGCCGGATACCAGCAGGGACCAAGCGATCAGCCACCGGCCTACTACCCGCCGCAAGCGGCTAGTCCGTCGGCGGCACCAGGCGCGTACAATCGATAATCCAAATCGATGCGCGCAAAGAGTGTTATCGCATCTCGCGGAGCGAGATGATGATTCAGGTTGTTGAGCGAAAAGGGATTTAACACATCTCGCGGAGCGAGATGGGTACGCACGGAGAGAATAAAATGCTGTCACATTTCAAATCGAACCGAGACCGTCATACTTTTGTCCGTTGCATCGTCGCGTGGTTGCTCATCGTTGGCACGCACGCCGCCCAGGCGGAAGTCTGGAAGCCCTGGCCGTTTAACGACGACAAACCGGGCAAGCCCCAAAAGCTGATGGCCTTGTGGAGCGAAACCGTGCTGACGAAGGCGGGCCAAGCTCCAATCCGCGGCTTTGGCGGACGGATCATGTTCTACGATGGCAAGAAGGAAGACCCCATCAAGGTCGAGGGGACGCTTGTGGTCTACGCCTTCGATGAAACCGATCGCGAGCCCGGCAACGCCCGGCCGGATCGGAAGTATGTCTTCACGGCGCAGCAGTTTCCGGAACACTACAGCAAATCGAAGATCGGCCACTCCTACAGCGTCTGGCTGCCGTGGGAAGAGATTGGCGGAATCCAAAAAGACATCACGCTCATCGTCCGCTTTGAACCCAAGGAGGGTTCGGCCGTTATCGGCGAATCGTGCCGGCAACTCTTACCCGGCCGCATTGTGCCGAATAAGTCAAAGCCCGTTCCCAGCGGTGTTTTGGTGCCCGGAAGCGGTGGCGGGCCATCGCTTGGCGCGGTCGAAGGCACGAACAATCCAAATGGCGTGCAGCCGGCATCCTATGAAACGCCGGTCGGAGATAACGCAAGCTCCTCGCAGGCCGAATGGGCACATCGGCGGATGACGACTTCAACGATCCCTTTAACTTCCGGGATGGCAATTCGCTCGGCACTGGCCGCACCACCGCAAGGAAATAATCAACCTGCCGGTGGCATGCAGCAGCAACCGACGGGTTGGCGCAATAATCCATCGCCAAATTATCAGCAACAGAACTTTCAACCACAGAACTATCAGCCGCCAAGCTACCAGCAGCCAAACTATCGGTCGCAGGGATATATTCCAGGGGCGAATGCACCGCAGCAACCTACTTCGGCGACGCCGGGCCCGCAACTACGAGCTGGTTTTGCACCCGGTCGACAGTGGCCTCTAGGCGAACCACTCGCTCGGCTAAGTCGCGATCGTGCGCAGTTGCCACCACGCCCCGCAGGATCGCCGTACGGCCTTGCAACTCCACCTGTGCCGGACCCTGCCAGTGCAATGCAGGCATCGCCGTCAAATGGCCCGCAATCGCCGAACTGACGACTTGGGTGTCGACGGTCGGCCGATCAATCGACAAGGTCATGGTGGTGCGAATCTGAACGTTGGCCTGAGCACCATTGCCGTTTTGGTTCATGGCGTTTTGCATGGCGCGGCGTCCCATCATGGCACCCATGCCAAAGCTGTTCATGCCGCCCATTCCGCCCCCGCCCATTCCGCCCCCGCCCATTCCGTTCATTCCCTGCTGGCCCGTTCCGTTCTGGCCAGCCTGAGAGTTGCCAACAAAGTTTTTCTGAGACTGCTGGGCCGTATTCGCACCGACAAAACTACCCGCCTTGCGGGCCTGACCGCCGATGCCGGTGGCAGTCGTTTGGCCGAATCCGCTCTGACCCGTGCTTCCAAGCCCCCCGCTCGTCTGACCGATGCCGCTTTGGCCCATGCCGCCGGTTGTTCCACCCATGCCACCCGTCGAGCTACCCCCCATTCCGCCGCCGCCCGTTGCGCTGGTGGTCGAGTTGCCGAACATCGGAGACGTCGTCTTCGTTTGGGCGAAAACCGACGCTGAACTGCCTAGCAGGGTGGCAAGCATAACTGCGGGCAATATGGGTAGTCTGTGCATGATTGAGCTCCTGGCTGACTTAGGGTGCCTAGCTAGACTAAGGATTCATCGGCTAAACGGAGGGGCGAAGAGTAGGCTGGGTCCGGTATATTATAGCCTGAGTCCGGAGTGAAATGAAGTCGGCTGAAGGCCGAATTTGGATTTCGACCCTCCTCCGCCAGGTTTACCTCGGTGGTCCTCCGACTAACCGTTACGAAGCACTGACTCCCAGTGTGCGTGGCCGCGTCTTAGCACCGCAGAATAAATAACGGTCGTTTTTTCTCAATGAGGTTGGCGGCATTATTTCGGCCATTTAGAGTGCAACCGCGTTAGCAATTACCTTGGAATAGCCGCAGGTAGTGCGAAGTGTAACCCACGGCTACTCACGTTAGGCCGCTATCGCGACAGCAGCAATTGAACATCATTGCAAACGATACGATTCCCGGATTTCGTGACGGCCAAATCACGAAATCCTACTTGGGAACTTTCTTCCACTCCACGTGAGTGGAAACCGTCTGAAAAATCGTTTGTCGTCCCCCCCGCTAGTCAATGGCCGCGAAATCGAGGAAAATAGTCCGCTTTCCCGACCATCCATGCCGTTTGAGGAGCAGGCCCCGATGAATTCCGAAATCCTTGATATCCACGCCCGACAGATTCTCGACAGCAGGGGCAATCCGACGATCGAAGTCGATGTCGAACTGGCCGATGGCTCCTTTGGCCGGGCGGCGGTCCCCAGCGGAGCGAGCACCGGCGTTCACGAGGCCCTCGAACTTCGGGACGGCGACAAAACGATCTACATGGGCAAGAGCGTCCTCAAGGCGGTCGATAACGTCAACGAAGTTCTGGCCTACGAACTGGCTGGGCTGGACGGCCTCGATCAAGCGGGGCTCGATCATCGCATGATCGAGATTGATGGCACCGAGAACAAGAGCAAGCTGGGGGCGAACGCCATCCTCGGTGTGTCGTTGGCCACGGCCCATGCCGCCGCCGCTCATGCCGGAATGCCATTGTTCCGTTACTTGGGTGGCGTTGGTGCCCGACTGCTGCCGGCCCCCATGATGAACATCATTAACGGCGGTTCCCATGCCGACAACGACGTAGACGTGCAAGAGTTCATGGTGATGCCGCTGGGCGTTGGCTCCTTCACCGATGCCATTCGGTGCGGCTGCGAGATTTTCCACAACCTCAAGAAGGTTCTGCACGACAAGAAACTTTCCACGAACGTCGGCGACGAAGGCGGTTTTGCCCCGAACCTGAAGAGCAACCAAGAGGCCCTCGATGTGATCGTGGAAGCGGTTGCCAAGGCGGGCTACGAGTTGGGCAAGCAGGTTTTCATTGCCCTCGACGTGGCCGCATCGGAAATGTACGACGCCGCGAGCAAGACCTACACGGTCGACGGCAAGAAGATTTCCGCCGCTGACATGGTCGATCTGTTGGCCTCGTGGAGCGAGAAGTACCCCATCTGCTCGATCGAAGACGGCTGTGCCGAAGACGATTGGGAGGGCTGGAAGCTGCTCACCGACCGCATCGGCAAGAAGGTTCAGCTCGTCGGCGACGACCTATTTGTGACCAACACCAAGCGTTTGCAACGCGGCATCGACGAGGGCATTGCTAACAGCATCCTCATCAAGGTCAACCAGATCGGCACCTTGACCGAAACGATTGATGCCATCGAACTGGCCCACCGCAACGGCTACACATCGATTTCCAGCCATCGCAGCGGCGAGACCGAGGACTCGACCATCGCCGACTTGGCTGTTGCCCTGCGAACCGGCCAGATCAAAACCGGCTCCGCCTCGCGAACCGACCGCATGGCAAAATACAACCAATTGCTGCGAATCGAAGAAATCCTCGGCGACACGGCCGTCTACGGCGGCCCGCTGTTTAAGATGAAGAAGTAGTGGGAAGTTTTTCGGTTGCCAGAATGATGGTGACGAAGTTTGGCCTGCCGGGTACTCATAGCGACGTACTCGGTAGGCTTTTTTGTTGCTCGTCCTGCGTCGATAACGAAGAGTTCGGCTGCCAGAAATCCACTCGCAACATACCCGCCGTTGGGAGGGGAGTGAAGCATGATTGAATCCAGTTTGCGGTTAGATTGCCGGCAGATTGAGTGGTGACAAGGAAAAGTGGTCTACGGATAATGGCAGTGCCGGGCGTCGAATCGGCAAACGCGGCCATAGGATGCGTTCAAGTCACCTCGATTGCTCGATACTCCCGTCGAGCCAGCCGGCTTGGGAACATACGGGATATGCATTTTCACTATCTTCATCTTCTGGATTTGGATGGATGAAACCTCATCCTCCGACCATTTTCAAACGAGGACACGTACATGGCAGATACAACTCTTCGCCCATTCGCGCCATTCCGAGACTTTGTGAACTCAATCAATGTTGCAACCCATGATGGTGCGCGGGCGATGGCAGCATCGAAAGTCGCCAACGCCGATAATTTTGAAGCTATGCGGCAGCATATTGCCGGTTTGTACGAAGGCGTTGAAGTAACGCACAGTTTCGCGGATGCAAACGGGCAAGTTTTCGATTGCGTTCCGATCGAACATCAGCCGGCACTTCGCCGCGCCGGTTTGCGAGCGGCACCCGTACCGCCAATCGTACCGGGCAATCCCTCGGGTAACCTAGTTGCCGACCACGAACCGCACGTTGATGCGCAAATCAATCCAAAGACGAAGGATGTTTTCGGCAACACGACTTCGTGTCCCCCGGGAACCATTCCGATGCGACGTATTACACTAGAGGAGCTTAGTCGCTTCGAGTCTCTCGACCACTTTTTTCGGAAAAGCCCCTTAGGAAGGGGCCGACACCCACGCCTCAGTGCCCCGCAAACCGGCGCGCTGGCACACAAATATGCCCACGCTTACCAAGTTGTACCCAACCTGGGCGGCCACAACTTCTTGAACGTCTGGCAACCTTCAGTGGTCGGTCCCGATCAAGTTTTCTCGTTGGCACAGCATTGGTATGCGGGCGGAAGCGGCTCAAATCTGCAAACTGTGGAAGTGGGCTGGCAGGTCTATCCGCAGAAGTACGGCACTTCGCAGCCGGTATTATTCATTTATTGGACTGCCGACGATTACACCTCCACCGGCTGCTACAATCTCGATTGCCACGCATTCGTCCAAACGAATCCAAGTTGGACAATCGGTGGGGCACTTTCGCCCGTCAGCA
>JANXOJ010000634.1 GCA_025353625.1 Planctomycetota bacterium
TACGATCTTCGTCGGCGAAACCGTTGCCAACGATACCGACGAATCATCGAACCACTGGATGATCGGCAGCCGGCATACCGATAGCATGCGCAGCACCGAAAACCCCATCAATACCCCGCCCGGCACGGGCAGCGTCCTCACGGCCTACGGATACAGCGTCAACGGTGCGTTTGCTAGCAGCCATCCGGCCGGCGCAAGTTTTGCCTTTGGTGACGGACATGTGGTTTTCCTCAATGAGAATATCGCCATGCCGGTCTATCAAGGACTATCGACGATTGCCGGCAGCGAAAACGTTTCTTTCGAGTAGCAATCGTAAATGGCCACTGCATTCCCCGCGTTTCGTTTCGCTAACTTGTTCTTTGCCGCGTTGCTCGCGACCGGCATCTTGGGCTGCGGGCCCTCGCGCCCGACGCGCGTACCGATCTCCGGCAAGGTTCTTCTCGATGGCAAGCCCTTGACCAGCGGCTCCGTCCGCGTCATTCCGGCAAAGGCGCGTATGGCTTCGGGGCAGATCGATGCCCAGGGCAATTTCCGCCTGACGACCTTCGACGCAAACGACGGCTGCGTCTTGGGGAAGCACCCGGTAGAAGTCTTCGGTCGCGAAGCCCTCGGCCCTGGTCAGATTCGGCACTTGATCCCGGTGAAGTATCAGACGGCCGGCACCTCGGGACTGACGATCGACGTTACGGATCCGAAAACCGACTGGGCGATCGAACTAAAATCCGACGGGTTCAAGCCGTTCATCGAAAAGATTGAATCGTCGGGCGATGTTGATCCGGCGAAAAGCAGCGGCAAGGATCGTTGAATTCAAAGCGGTCGCGTCCATAACGTAGACCGCACACGGCGTCCACGGAAAAACGGCACCGCGGCGCGTCTGAATTGTCCGATGAAATCGCGAGTGGACAACCGACGGCAACTCGTCACGGGTGGCAGCCCTATCCCCCAGCGACCGCCCCGACAACTAAAAACGGCTCGGCTCCGCTGGCCACTGCTTCGGGCAAGAGGAAGTCGGGCGGTTCGTGCGAAAGATCGCGCTTGCAGGCGAAAAAACGCAAGAATGCCCGCCGCTTTCCAGAGACCTGATCGCGGATCGTTCCGCGCAGCATCGGATAGCACGCTTCGAGCGCATCGAGGACCGATCGTTGCGAGACCGGCCCTTCGATATCGAGCATCACTTCGCCACTGACCTGTGCCAGCGTTCGCAAATGGCTTGGGAGAACGACGCGGATCATGGCAATGTTTGCACCTCGACCGAGAGCACGCCCGGAAGATCGCGAACGATGGCCTTCCAACTGTCGCCGGAATCTGCCGACGCATAAACCTGTCCGCCGGTGGTGCCGAAATAGATGCCGCAAGAATCCATCGAGTCGACCGCCATCGCATCGCGCAAGATGTTGACGTAGCAGTCGCTTTGCGGAAGGCCCTTGGTGAGGGCCTCCCACTCGTTGCCGCCGCTGCGACTGCGATAGACCCGCAGCTTTCCGTCGGGCGGGTAATGTTCGGAGTCGCTCTTGATCGGCACGACGTAGATCGTGTCCGGCTCGTGGGCGTGAACGTCGATGGGAAAGCCGAAATCGGTCGGCAGGTTGCCGCTGACCTCGTGCCACGAATCGCCGGCGTTGTCGCTGCGCATAACGTCCCAATGCTTCTGCATGAACAGCACGTTCGGCCGCGAAGGGTGCATGGCAATGCGATGAACGCAATGGCCCACCTCGGCAGTCGGGTCGGGCATGAAATCGGATTTCAGCCCGAGATTTTTCGGCAGCCACGTCTTGCCGCCGTCGTCGGTGCGAAAGGCCCCAGCAGCCGAGATGGCAATGTACATCCGTGCGGCGTTGCTGGGGTCCAAGAGGATCGTATGCAGGCCCATTCCGCCCGCCCCCGGCATCCAATGTGCTCCCGAGCCATGCCCGCGTAGGCCGGATAGTTCCTGCCACGATTGCCCGGCGTCGGTGGAACGGAACATGGCGGCATCTTCCACGCCGGCGTAGACCGTATCGGGATCGGTGAGCGACGGTTCGAGGTGCCAGACGCGCTTGAACTCCCAAGGGTGCGGCGTGCCATCGTACCACTGATGCGTGCCGGGCACGCCATCGTAGACGAACTTATTGCCAACCGGAGTCCAACTCTTGCCGCCGTCGTCGCTGCGTTGGATCATCTGCCCGAACCAGCCGCTGCACTGCGAGGCATAGATCCGATTCGGATCGACGGGCGAGCCTTTGAGGTGATAAAGCTCCCATCCTCCAAAGAACGGGCCGTTGATCTCCCATTTTTGGCGATGGCCGTCGGATGTGAGAACAAAGGCACCTTTGCGCGTGCCTACGAGTAGTCGAACCGTGGACATTATTGAATCCTTCCTAGCTTGAGTCTTGCGTCTCACTAAATAAATGGAACGCGCACAATCCTGGTGCTCGCGAAAAGTCCTGTACGTCGTCGGTTAGCGGTGCTAGCTTGTGGTGCTAGTATGTGGTGCATGCGTCTGGCTTGCCCCGATAATTGCAGGCGAGACGCCCTCACCACAATTCAGACTTTGCGACCCTCCTGCAACGCCCTTCAATTTCTCCATCGTACCCGCTCTAGCCGAGCCATACCAGTGAATCTTGGGGTGCTATCCCGGCCTACTTTCCAACCGTTTCTCGGTGTTCTCGCCGCCGGCTGCGGCAAAAAATGGCAAATTTTAGCGACCGAGAAACAGTGGGGACATGCCGAAGCATCCATAGCTGCGGCCCCATTGCCTAAAAACGCTCTGCCGGAAGGGCATTGAAATACTCTCGATTTCCCTCCTTGCCCTTGGCATTCCCGCGAAAGGGTGGTAAGCTAAGGGGGTTCCCGAATGTAAGCCGATTGAATCAGATACTGGACGGAGGCCGATCGTGGATGAAACGCGAACGAGAGTGCATCTCATCGAAAAAAAGAACTATTTCAACAAGCTCAGCGACCGCGAATACGAAAGCGGTTGGTGGTCGGTCGATGACGAAACGGCGAAGTCGTTGGTCGGCGCGCTGATTCTCTTCCACGAGACGCGGCAAACGCCGTCGTTCTTCGGCGGCGAAGTTTTGGGGTTCCGCCTCGAAACCGAGGGCGACCACAAAGACCGCGTCATCTTTCGCTTTGAAATCTCCAACGCCTGCAAAGGCATCAAGGCCGGCCCCAAAGGTTGGTCGCTGGAAAAGAAGATCGTGCGCGGGGTTTAGGCATAGCAAAACAATAGCTTAGGACCGGCGAGCCGATTCCATCCCCCCAACATTTTCCTCCCTCTTTTTCGTGAACTTCGCGCCTTTCGTGGTTACACTTCTTTTTTCAACCACGAAAGGCACTAAACAACACGAAAGGGAAGAGAAGGATTTGGGGGATAGGTGAGCGTCAAGAATACAACAAGAAGACTGGCTCAAGCGTGAACGATTCCATCCCCCAACATTTTCCTCCCTCTTTTTCGTGAACTTCGCGCCTTTCGTGGTTAAATTTCTTTTTTTAACCACGAAAGGCACTAAATAACACGAAAGGGATTGCTTGCGTGCTTGGGGCTATTTCATCTTGGCTGCCGCCGTTACTATCGCCCGCCGCCCATCAAGCGGCTGCCGAGCTGCCAGTGGCTGCCATCGCTACTTTCCGGATCGGGGTCGCCGGTTAGCGGGTCTTTTAGGCCGGCGTCCTTCTTCAATGCCCCGCGAACGCCGAGCATTTCCGGATGCCGCGCGATCTTGTCGGTGAAAATGCGTGCGTCGTTGAGGATCGGCCGCAAATCTTTCACGATGTCGTCGATGTTCTTCACGACGTGATGCACGCTCTGATAAAGTTCGCGGTCGTGGAGCAAGGCGCCCAGCGAACCTTGCGGATCGTTGACTTCCTTGCTGAATTTCAAAAGTTGGTCCATGGCTAGGTCGAGTTTTTGCGCGCCGGAGTCGAGCCGCATCACGAGTGCTTCGCCGCGCTCTCCCAGCGGCCTCGTTAGGCCCTCGACGTTTTTCAGATTGGCTTCCAGCGATGCCATGCTGCCGCCCATTTTTTCGACGACGCCACGGGTCTCTTTCAACACCAGCGGCATTTCGCCGATCGTCAGTTTGATGTCTTGGCGGAGCTTGGGGTCGCCCAAGATATCGTTGCTGCTCGCCAGGGCTTGTTGCAGCAGATCGAGAGTCTTGTCCGTTTTTTGGACAATCGCGGTCAGCGGCCCCTTGTTGTCCACGACCAACTGATCGATGTGATCGATCAACCCATTGACGCGATCCAAAGACGATTGCAGCTTCCGCCCAGCCGCATCGACGGTGCCCAGTGCCGTGGCGGCATCGCGCTGCAAGCCGGCAATGGAACGCATGGCGTCCGACGACGATTGACCTTCAAGCGTGCCGCCGCTGAGGACGAACGGATCGTCGGGCTTGGCCGGGCCCTGCTTGACGAATTCCAGCGTGGCATCGCCCATCAAGATCGAACTGGCCGCGCGGCAGACTTCGTTTTGGTAGATGTGTCGATTGCTATCGATTTCCGCGGTGACGAGCACCTCGGAATCATCGTTCGTGAATTGCACGTCGGTCACTCGGCCAATGCGGATGCCGGCCTTGCGCACCGGCGTAAATCGCGACACGCCGGGGGCTTCCTTGAACTTGATATAGATCGGGTAGCTGCCGCGCAGCGCGGGCGTCGATCCGACAAACAGCAAGACCAAAATAGCGGCAATCAGAATCGTGGCCAAGATCATCACCCCGACCCGAAACTGCATGATCCGTTCGTCCACGATATGCTACTCCTTCGCATTTGCCGTCGGTACGGAAAGAACCTCCGTGCCATTCCCTACAGGCCGTTTTGCATTTCCATCATCCGCTCGCCCGCCTCGCCCTCGACAAATTGCGTCACGCGGCGGTCGCGGCTTCGCTCCATATCGACCGGAGGGCCGTCAAAGAGTATCTGCGGCTCGCCCCGTTCCAGCCGCGAAAGCGGATAGAGCATGACGACGCGGTCGGCCACTTTTTGTGCCGTTCGCATGTCGTGTGTCA
Source organism: Planctomycetota bacterium (assembly GCA_025353625.1). GTDB lineage: Bacteria > Planctomycetota > Planctomycetia > Pirellulales > Thermoguttaceae > JANXQG01. The sequence goes on from JANXOJ010000634.1 coordinate 4,992, forward strand.
CCACCACGCTGGTCACCTCATGCCGCTGCCGTCGCGTCTTCAAAATCAGTTCGTTGATGACGTCGCTCATGATCGGATCGAGGCCCGTCGTCGGCTCGTCGTACAGCACGACCTCGGGATCCAATGCCAAGGCCCGTGCCAAGCCGACGCGCTTCCGCATACCGCCGGAAAGCTCGGCCGGCTTCTTATACATCGCGGACTCGGGCAGGCCAACCTCGGCCAGCCGGGAAGCGACAATCACGTCGATCTCGGCCGGACTCTTTCGAGTATGTTGCCGCAACGGGAAGGCAACATTCTGGGCGATGGTCATGCTATCGAAAAGCGCAGCCTGCTGGAACACGAACCCAAAGCGGATGCGCTCGCGGGTCAACGCTTTCTCGCCGAGCTGGGCGAGGTTCTGGCCGTCGAACATCACGGCGCCGCGCGTCGGATGCAGCAGACCGATGATCGTTTTCAGCAGCACGGTCTTGCCGCAGCCGCTTTCGCCGATCACCGCAATGGTTTGCCCGCGCGGGACCGACAGGTTAACCCCATGCAGAACCTCATGGTGGCCGAACTCAACGCTCAATCCGTCGATGCGGATCAGCGGCTCCGGGGAACCGATATCGTGCGAGACATTGACCATGAATCAGAGAAACTTGGGCCCTTCCGGCCAAATAACAAAGTATACGGCATCCAAGCCGATCGCCAGGATCACATCCAAAAGCAAGATGACGACGAACGAATAGACGAAGGCAGTCGTCGCCGCGCGGCCGACGCCTTCCGCTCCCGGATCGCAGTGGAAGCCGCGAAAGCAACTTATCAGGGCGATGGTAGCTCCAAAGAACAAGCTCTTGAACACGCCGGCGAAGATATCGAAGCCGCGAACGTACTGCTGCGAGTGCAACCAATAATGATGCCAATCGATGTCGAGCAGGTAGACGCCGTAAAATGCGCCGCCCACGATGCCCATGAAGTCGGCCATGACCGTCAAGGCGGGGATCAATAGCAGGCATCCCAGGAACCGCGGCACGACCAGATGGTGGATTGGATTTGCGCCCATGCTCGACAAGGCATCGATCTGCTCGGTCACGCGCATCGTTCCCAGTTCCGCCGCCATCGCCCCACCCACGCGGCCGGCGAGCATCGTTGCCGCCAACACCGGGCCCAGTTCTCGGACCAGCGACAGATTGATCACCGCCCCCAGCCGCGACTCCATGTGCAACATGCGAAACTGGCCGTAGGCTTGCACGGCAAGGATGATGCCGATAAAGGTGCCCGTTAAAGCAACGACGGGAAGGCTCAATACGCCGATCTGATAAAATGCCGGCAGCGTCGTTTCTCGGCGCGGCCGGCGCGTAAGTAGCCACAAGCTCGTGCGCATGCCAAAGAGCATTAGGCCACCCAAACCGGTGATCCAATCGACGGCAACTTGCCCCAAGTCGGCAACCCAATCGGCCATCGCCTGCGCGATGCCGCCGGTCTTTCCTCGATTGGTCGAAGCTTGAGACATCGTGTTTATTTCGCAACGGCTAGAGGTTCAGGCATATCGTACTCCCCTCCTTTACTTCGTCGTATGGAGATTATCGCTTGAGCAAAGCCTGACGATAATACCGACGGGGAAGTCTGGGGCGTCTGCGGTGTTCGATCGTAGCACTACCGATTCGTCGCGCCAAAAAATCCCCACGAGAAAGGTTTGGCCGATACCGGGTTCGCGGATGATGCCGGAGTCACTTCCGCCGGCTGAGGCTCGGAAGGCAATGCTTCGATTGGCTCCGTTGAATCATCCGTTGCCGTGGCAGTATCATCCTGTTCCCAGTCGCACTGTTGGACCTGAGAATCGCGCTGGCGGAGTGAATTGGCCTCGATCGGCGCAATCGACAGCCCCGTGCGGGCTTCGGTTCTGGGTTCACGGCCAGAACAGGCGGCACAGCCACGGCATCGTGCCGTTTCATGCGACGAGGAACTATGATAACGCCAATTTCCCGGTTCCGACGTGCGAAACATCATGCACCCCGTTAGAGCGGGCATTGTGCCAACGATCAAGGCAAAAATGGCTGTTCGACCCACGCCCAAGCCTCGCAAGACATTTAGAGCCGGAGAAAATCCGATATGAAGACAAGCGTTACCTGTTTTCGGCCACAAAGTTGTCGCACTTTACCCAAACACAACCTTGATAGCGAAAACTTAGGCCGGAAATGCCCAAGCATCCGGCCCACCCAAAATGCCACCAGTATGGGTGGAATGTTGATCCTTGGACCCAAGAAAAGGAACGAGCCCGCCATCATTTTGGCGGGCTCGATGCTGGAAATCGACAAAAGAGGCCCCGATCAGAGTCGAACTGATGATGGC
>JANXOJ010000645.1 GCA_025353625.1 Planctomycetota bacterium
GAAATGGTGGCCAACGCGAAAAGGACGGACGCTACGCGAACTCCAACTCGAAGTGCTCGAGTGGGTCATCAAGGAAGAGGAGCGATTGACCGACGCCTACACGAAAGAGGATCGTGCGATCATCAATGAGGAACTGGCGGAACTGAGGGCATCGCGGGAACCTCGAAAGCCAGGAGGGCGCCCGTTTGCGAAATGATGGCCATTGCCATCGGTCGACAAGCAGGGGTACAGGGAGGAACCGATAACCTTGGTAGGCGATTTTTTTCGCTCGGGTGATAACCCAAGGTATCGCAGACGGTTGCCGTGTCTCTGTTCATCGCCGACGATAAACTCGAAGACGATGGCGATCTCACCATTTCATCAAAACCCCCGGGTCGCGCAAGCGGCTACGGGGGTTCTGTTTTGAGAAGTCATCGTCCGAAATTCAATGAACCGCTTGACCCAGGCAACGAAGGTCTCCTCGGTTCGATTCGCCTGATGCTTGACGCGGCATGCGTTGGCAACCTGGTCAAGAAACCGTGGTTCTCCCACTTAAGGCGAGGGGACTGGTACGGCAGGAGCGTAGGGTGCCGTCGATTTCGGCCTCGCAGGATTCTGACTGCCGTATAGCATGGCGGTGCGAAACGGTGTCAGGAACGAATGGCACTGTCGTTGTCGCAACCTATTTCAGGTGCAGTATTTCCGCAATTCTTGGCGAAGGACATCCCTGGGCTGTTGCATGAGCGGGGGACGAAACGGTGTCAGGAACCGTTTTCCTTGTTCTGACACCTTTTCGGCCCTACTCCGCTCCCACGGGCTGAAGCTTATCGCTTTCCAGCAAATTCTGCGGACGGTCCTTAAAGGTCGCTTTTCCGGCCTTGTCGTATACGATTTGCCACACTCGGTTGAAAGAATCATCGCTCCACTTTTTCGGAGCATCGACCGCATGAAGTGCCTGGGCCATCTTTGGGATTTTGCCGTGGTGCCAACTGATTAAGATCGTCTTGCCGGCATAAATCGGATTGCTGAAGAGTTCTTCGACTAAATTTCCGTAGTCGTTATCGGCAAACGTTGTATTAACCTCGATGCCAAGCTTCTTTCCTAGAGGAATAACCGTCTCTGCCGAGCGGTTACTGCCCTTGGACTTAGCGGCAGCGAAAATGAAGTCCGGCTTGTGAAGCGGTTTTGGCTGCGATTCGGATGTCTCAAAGAGTTGCGGCAGTGCGTTGGCCCGCTTAAGACCTTCAGGCGTTAAATCGCTCGACTTGTCGCTTCCCGTCGGCTTCTCGGCATGGCGGATGAGATAGACGCGCGCCGGATAACTGGTTGCGACACCTGCGTCCACACTGGGCCGTGCGGCATTCGGCTTCTTGGCAAAAAGTTCGCTGGCCGGCATTTGCAAGGCAATCAACCCCACAGCCACGATAAGAACCGACCACCTCAACCGCGCCGCCACGCTTACCAGTTTATTCATTGCCACTGTCTTTTGTCTCCTTAAATCGCAGTAAAGTTTCATCTTCCAAAATTGAGGTCGATTGGATTGGCGACATTATATCCTCCTCGACGCCGCACCGACAAGCAGTACTCGCGCGTTTTCACGACAAAAAATCGTAAAGGCATTCGATTATTCCAGAGCGCGGTATAATACGTTTCCATCGTGTTAGAGCCGCATTACGACACCGTTAGCCCACCGAGAAAATCTTATGGAACCCAACGAAACCGTTGCACCTCTCATCCGCGCCGAAGGGGCCGCGCTCCGCGATACACCGTGGGGGCCGATTGCTCTCGACTTCGGTGATTGGGAAGCCGAATTTCGAGCATTGCGAAATTCGGCCGCGATGTTCTGTCCACCCAGCGTTGCCCAGATCGAGCTGACCGGCTCGGATCGAGCGAAGTTTCTTAACAATCTTACCACCAACCAAGTCGATCGACTCAAGCCGGGAGAGGGCTGCGAGACGTTCCTCTGCGATTCCAATGGGCGAATCCTGCATCACCTGTTCGTCTTCGCCGGAGCGGAGTCACTCGTGTTGCACGCGGGCGGAGGCACCGGTCCAAGTCTGTGCATGCATCTCGACTACTACCTGATCCGCGAGGACGTCCAAATTCACGACCGCAGCCGCACTTGGGGTGAATTGATTCTCTTTGGGCCGCACGCTCGCGATATCGTGAGTCGGCTCACCTCTGCCGACTTGCCCGGCGGCGACATCTCCACCACGACCGTCTCGTGGCAAGGCCACCCACTGATGATCCGCCACATCAATGAACCGACTCTTCCGCAATTCTATTTGGCTGGCGAGGCGGCCATCGTTGCACCGCTTTGGCAAGCCGTGCGGCAACTGGGTGCCCGCTTGTGCGGAGTGCGTGCCGTTGAGACCGCGCGGATTGAAGTTGGGTTTCCCGTCATCGGCCGCGACATTAGCGAAAAATCGCTGCCGCAAGAAGTCGGCCGCGCCGCGAAGACGATATCTTTCACCAAGGGATGCTATTTGGGCCAAGAAATCGTCGCCAGGATCGACAGCCGCGATGCAGTGCGGCAGCTTCTGCGAGGGCTTCGTTTTGCATCGATGGAAGTCCCGCCCGATGGAGGTGCGTTGACCCATCAGGGCCAAACCGCCGGCAGCGTGACATCCGCCGCCTATTCGCCTAGCTTCGGCGTTGCCGTGGCGATCGGCAATTTGCGGCGTGCCTATTCGGAGCCAGGAACGATTCTCGATTCCGACTGGGGCCCGGCCACGGTCGCAGCATTTCCGATGACCGAGTAGAGCGGCAATAATATATTCATGGTCCAAAAATCGTGGGTCGGCGCGGCCCGTGACTACATGGTCCGCTCGACGCCACCCTACGCGCTAATACTGAATCAAACTGTGTGCTGTGTATTGCGCGATCCGCTGCCGGCCTTTAAGAAACCCCAACTCAATCACAAACGAACAGCCGGCCACGATGCCGCCGGCCTGCTCGATCATGTGGCAACATGCGGCCACAGTGCCGCCAGTCGCCAATAGATCGTCGACCATCAGCACCTTGCAGCCCGGTTGGACGGCGTCGGCGTGGATTTGCAGCGTGTCCGTGCCGTATTCTAGGTCGTAGGTAAACGAAAGCGTCTTGCACGGCAGCTTGCCCGGCTTGCGGATTGGAATCAGCCCGGCGTTTAACTCCAGGGCCAGGGGGGCGGCAAAAATGAACCCTCTTGCTTCCGCAGCGGCCACCATTTCAATCCCCTGCCCTCGAAACGGCTCGGCCAAACGTCGGATCGTTTCGTGAAATGCGGCCGGCGATTGCAGAAGAGGCGTGATATCGCGAAATCGTATCCCCGGCTTGGGAAAGTCGGCGATATCGCGAATGTAGTCGGGCAGGTTGATGGAAGCAGCCGTCAACATGAGAAAATCCTTATTGCGTTGGTGGTGGCGGATAGCCCCCAAGTATAACTCCCAAGTATAACTCCTCCTGCAACTGAGCAAAAGTTGCATTTCCGAAGAAGTCGCCAAATGGTTCAGAAAAAGTTTTCACGAAAAACAAACGACGCGGCATTCGGGCATATCTATGGCGACTTGGCATCCAACTTCCGGATGGCAAAGACATACGCCCCGATGGCCACGGCCTGGCTCGTACCTAGGCGCGATATGCCGACTGCCGTGCGTTGCAGCGGATCGTATTGCGCGGTTCGAGTGCCGCCAGGGACGACGAGCGTGCGGGCCTCGCCTTTGAGGAACACCTCGCGCTGAGCCGGATCGTCGAAGTTAAACGCCGTGGCGACGAGTCGACGCAGACGCTCACCGCCCGCCTTTATATAAACGCCGTTCATGGCATCAACCAGCGCGGGCATGAAAAGCGGTGCTGCGGCGGAGATGCCGCCGCCAATGACCGCCAAGCCATCGATGAGCGTCAATGCCTGGGCAATCGCATCGCCGGCCACTTCGCCCATGCGGCGGAAAGCGTGGATCGCCGCAGCGCGGTCCCCAGCGGCTAGGCCCATGCCGATGTCGAAAAGTTCCTTTGGCTCGGGCACATCGTCGAACGGCACGCCGGCCACCTCGGCATAGCTCCTTCGCACGGCGCGGATGCAGGCACCTTCCTCGGCGTTTATGGATGGATCGAGCTTATTGCGCAGCAGCCAAGCTTCACCGCTAACGCTGTTGTCGCCGATAAGCAACTCGCCGTTCGTTGCAATGCCGCCGCCAAAACCGGTACCCAGCGTCACGCCAAAAAGATTCTTATACCTCTTGGGGCTGCCCGCTCGTGCGAGCAGACCATTTACGTGGGGTAGAAATCCGGCGATTGCCTCGCCGTAGACGAACAAGTCGCCGTCGTTGTTAATGAAGACTGGGATTCCGAACCGCGCTTCGAGCATCGGCCCCAAAGCGACGCCGCCGCGAAAGGCGGACAGGTTCGGCAGGTCGCCGATGATGCCGGCCGGATAGTCGGCCGGGCCGGGAAAGGCAAAACTGATCGCCACCGGCGGCGCGGGACAGGAAGCAGCGATGCGCGTAAAGCCGGTGACGATATTGTCCAAGCAGCGATTGAGGTCATCGGCCTCGCTGGCGATGGGGATCGGGTCGCCCAGGATTTGATGGCCGCGAATCGCCATAAACTTGAGGCTCGTGCCGCCGGCGTCCAGCGTCAGAACGATTCGAGAATCGTGAGCAAGGTTCATCGATCATTCTTTCGTGAAATAGTTGCGATGACGACCGTTGCCGACTACTTTTCACCATCCATCGTCACCGCATCTAGCCCCGGCGTGAACTCGCGATCGTGCCCTTGCATCTGGCCCCAGGGACGATGCGGCTACCCGCATTTCGCTTCCCGGCTCCTCGCGCATCATGAGTACGATATCATCCTGCCGGGGGTTCGATAATCTGGGTCGAGGATTGCGGTGGGGCGACCGCAGGCAGTTCAAAGGTGAAACAGGCTCCCTCGCCAGGCGTGCTTTGTACGCCGATTTGGCCGCCATGTTCGGAGAGAATTTTTTGGCTGACCGGCAGTCCGAGGCCCGTGCCGCGATTCTTTTTCGTTGAAACGAAGGGACTGAAGAGTTTGTCCATGTGATCGGCGGGGATGCCTGCACCGGTATCGCGGACCTCGATCTGCACGAGGCTGCGTTCGGGCAGGTAGCGCGTGCAAATCTCGACGCTGCCGGGCCGTTCCGTTTCCGCCACGGCGTCGATGCCGTTGGTCACCACGTTAAGCAGCGCGCGATGGATGCCCTCGGGATCAAAAACCAGCTTGGGCATCGTCGCATCGGGCACTAGGCGAAGTTCCACGTTCAACTCAGCGGCGCGGGCTTGCATTAACTCGACCACCTCCGCGACCACCGAGTTGATGTCGGCCGTCATCAAATCCGGCTCGCGTTCCTTGCTGAACGTGAGCATATCGAGAACCAGCTCGGAGATTTTGTTCTGATTCTTTTCGACGATATTCCAGCCCTTGGCTACGATCGACTCGTCGTGTTCCGTAAGCCCCATCTCGATCAGGTAACTTCCGCCGCGAATGCCCTGCAAGATATTTTTAATGTGGTGTGAGAGCGTGGCAATTGTCTGGCCGATGGCAGCCAGGCGCTCCGCCTGGACCATGGCGGAGTAGTAACGAGTATCTTCGACCGCAAGCGCCGCTTGATGGCCGATGGCTATCATCAGCTTGAGGTGATCTTCCGTGAACTTGCAGCTTTGGCCGCCTCGTTCGAGAACTTCTTGCGGCGAAATCGAAGTGTCAATATAGATCGCGCCCACGACGTGGTAGCGGCCTTGCATCGGCACGCAAATCGCCTCGCGAACGCCCAGTTTTACAATGCTGGCACCTGGGTTGAATCGGTCGTCCTGACGCGCGTCGCTGGTCAACACGCCTTCATTGCGTTCGAGGACAAAGTCGAGAATCGTCTTGCTGATGGAGATGCGGTCGCCCCGGTCGGACTCCTGGCGGGTGCGGCGCACGCGCGGTTCCAGCTTCCGGTTATTGGCATCGAAGAGCATGATGCACCCTCGATCGGCCTCGACCCACTCGAAAATCAACTCCATGATGCGGTTCAGCAACTGATCGATGTCCAACGTATGGCTGACCGCCAGCGCCGTGCGATACATCACCTGAAGATTACTTCGGGCACGCGCGAGAAACGAATTCTGCGGCAGATCGACCTGCGAGTCGAAAATCCGACTGCCCTCTTGCTGGGTTACGGAATGGATAATCCGCGACTGGTCGTCGGACAGGGGGGCGGCGGCAACATCAATCGAGCTGCCGATCCCCCCCGAGGAATCGTCGGCAGGCCCCGTGTAGAGCATGAGAGTTGCCCCTACCTGAACCTGATCGCCACTTACCAGCACGTGCTGCTCGATCCGCTTTCCATTGACGAACGTGCCGTTGGAACTGTTGAGATCGGAGACCGTATAGTCGCGGTGCGTACGGCGCAGCTCGGCGTGATTCCGCGAGACTTCCGTGTCGTGGATATGGATCGTACTCGACTTATCGCGTCCCAGCCGGAGGATTGCCTCCTCAAGCTCGTAACGCGTGCCTTGATCGCTACCACGGATTACGAACAACGAGGGCACAATGAAGTTTCCTAAACAGTATCGAGCAACTCTTCGATTCTACGAAGTAATGGCCCATAGTGGTAGGGCTTGGCGATAAACTCCCCTTCGGGATGCGGTGGGCGGCGGCGGACGGTGCCCAGTAGCACCAAGGGAGAACGATCGGTTCGCGATTGCTCGGCAAACGGGGCCGCAAGCTCGGCATCGTTCGTCGCTTCGACTTCCAGGTCGAGGACAATCAAGTCGGGATGATGCTCGCGGGCCAGTTCCAGGCCACTCTTGGCCTTTCCGGTGGCCAGGGTTCGCATTCCGCGGTGTTCTAGTGCGGTTCGCAAAACCTCGCGATTTTCTTCGCAGGCATCGACAATCAGGACACTTGGGCGACTATCCAAAATAACACCCTCCGTGGCTTTGGCAGGAGCCGAACATCCTTGTCCGGCTGGTGGGGGGGAAGATTGCAAGTGTCGAAGAGTAACTATTTGCTCAGGGAGTGTCAAGGCGGAAGAGTTTTTATTATCGGAAGTAGTTCTGGAGGCCGGAACCGCGTGAACTCGTTTCAACTTGCCCAATAGCCTTCTGGCAAGGTCGTTGCGTTGGGGTTATACTGGTATTTTCCGCAGAGAATGAGAGAATGGAAACGCCATGGAAACGCGGAGATTGGCCGAACGCCGCGAGGTTCTTTATGCGGGAAGAGTGCAAGGTGTCGGGTTCCGATATACGGTGCGGTCGATTGCCGGGCACCATGAGATAACAGGTTACGTCAAGAACCTGAGCGATGGCCGCGTACAACTTGTGGTGGAAGGCCCCACGGCCGAGATGGACGCGTTTCTTCGCGAGGTCCAAATTGAACTGGGAAATTATATTCGCGACGTTGCCGCTACGACGATGCCGGCAACTGGGGCGTTTGGTGACTTTGAGGTAAGATACTAACCATGCAAATGCCGCTTGCTATCTTTGAAATCACGAACTTGCCGACTTGGATCAAGCCGCTTTGGACGGTCGGCTTAGGGGGAATCGCGGTCACGGCTGCTGCCTACGTGCTGTTCCTTGCTCTACGGACGATTTTCCCAAAAATCGCCGCCATCGCCTGGACGACGACGAAAGAGGCCGTTTCGCAGCCGTTGTTCTACTTGATCTTGGCCGGCGGTATATTCGTACTCATCCTATCGCTCTTTCTGCCCTATTTTACATTTGGTGAAGATACCAAGGTCGTGGAAGAAAACGGCTTGACGCTGGTGATGCTGCTGGGAATTGTCCTGGCCCTTTGGACCGCGAGCGTTTCGGTCGCAGAAGAGATTGAAGGCCGGACTGCGCTGACCGTGCTCAGCAAACCGATCAGTCGCCGCGATTTTGTCCTCGGCAAGTTCCTCGGCATTTTGGGACCGGTTGTTATTCTCTTCATTATCCTGGGCGTAGTCTTTCTATCGAGCGTCTCGTACAAGGTCGTTTACGACTCCCGCGAAAGCTCGCAGCCGGAGCCAAATTCGGCGGCCTGTTTGGACGAAGTCGCGCGGATGGCCCCTGGGCTTGCGCTGGCATTTTTGGAGACGACCGTGATGGCCGCGATTAGCGTTGCGGTTTCAACGCGGCTAGCCATGCTGCCGAATTTGGTGATTTGCCTGTCGATCTATGTGTTGGGTCATCTAGTGCCGATGCTGGCAAAATCGGCGATAGGGCAAATATCGACCGTTTCGTTCATCGCCAATCTCTTGGCGGCGGTGCTGCCGGTGCTGGATCACTTCAATATGTATGGTGCAATAGCCTCCAGCGAGCCCGTGCCGCTCGCCTATCTTGGCTGGGCCTCGCTCTATTGTCTGCTGTATAGCACGGTGGCAATGCTCGTGGCACTGTTGTTGTTTGAAGGAAGAGATTTAGCGTAAGCAGCAAAACGCCTCGTTCCCCCGCTCCGCGTGGGAGTCAGAGATTCACCCGGCTCTGCGCTCCGATTGCGAGCGGCTGGCCGCGGAAAGATCGAAATGGGGTGCCGGGACGATTCGGGGGAATGCCTTTGTGCTGGGGGCCGCGTGGCGCGTCGCGATGCAGGCGAGAATCTGCTCGGCCACGGCCAAGGCGTCGCGGCCCGCTGCACCATTGACGCGCGGCTGCCGCATTGTGCGGATGCTCTCGACAAAGTCTTGCAATTCGAGCGAAAGTGCATCGATGGCCTCGTAGCTCTGCACTTCACGCGGCAGAAGTTCGTCGCCGAGGTGGGCCTTGTAGTATTCAATCTGCTCGGCATCCAGGTCTTGGGCCTGCAATTCGCCGCGAAGCAGGGCCTTGCCGGGGCGAACGATGGTTGCCGCCCGCGCGGCATAGTCCACGCTTACGAGTGCCGCCTCGGCCCAAGCGTGCATCTTGCGAACGGAGTCGTGGGCAACGCGGGAGGCCGATAGCGATGCAACGCAACCCGATTCAAACTCTAGCCAGGCGTGCGCTATATCTTCGCGTCCGCCAAAAAGCGTGATTCCGGTTGCCTCGGTTCGCTTGAGCGGCGAGTTGACGAGCGACAGCACGATGTCGATATCGTGGATCATCATGTCGTGGACGACGCCGATATCCAGCGATCGGAACGTGAAGCCCGAGGTCCGCACGGTCTCGATAAACCGTGGATTTTTGGCGTGCGGTGCCACGGCATCCAAGGCGGGATTGAATCTCTCGACGTGGCCGACTTGAAGAACGACTTGCTGCCGCTGGGCCAGTTCCACCAGTTCGTCGGCCTCAGCCAGATTGGCGCAGAGCGGCTTTTCGACGAGCAGGTGGATTCGCGATTCGAGCAGATCGATTGCTAACGCATGGTGCAGCACCGTGGGGGATGCGATGACCGCCGCGTCGATCTTGTCCAGCAAGGTACGATGCGAGGCGAGGGCCTGCGTTCGACAAGCGGCGGCAACCCGATCGCGATTGGCGGCCAGCGGATCGACGACCGCCACCAACTCGACGCCGTCCATGCGCGAGATCTTTTGAGCGTGAAAGCCGCCGAGACGACCGGCCCCGATGACGGCAACGCGGATGTTATTCATGATGCTTGAACCATTGCGGCGGTTCACCGTAGGGTACTGTTCAGAACGCCAAAAGGCCCGCCCCTCTGACTCCGGACGAGCGGCAGTATGGGAAGGTGGTCGCTATGCGGCCCTCCGCCTCTCGCGGCCTCTGCCGTGCAATCCTTCGTGCTGACCTTGCACGAAGCTCATGAGGTGGTTGACTTGCGGCACCAATTGACCGTTATTGCGAAGGATTTCCCAGGCATTTTCCAATCCGACCTTTGCTCGATAGAGCAGTCGATGGGCTTCCACGAGCGATTGGATGACGTGCGGCGGAAAGCTGTTGCGCTTCAAGCCGACGGCGTTGATGCAGCGCGGCTTGGCCGGGTATCCCTCAACCAGCATGTAGGGCGGAACGTCGTGTCGCACGGCACTGATTCCGGCGACGAAAGCATAGCTGCCGATCGTAGCAAAGTGATGCACGCCGACGCCGCCCGAAAGCGAAGCGTGGTCTTGGATGTGAACGTGTCCTCCCAACAACGAACCGTTGGCGATGACGATATGATCGCCCAACTGGCAATCGTGGGCGATGTGGCTGCATGCCATGAGGAAGTTGGAGTTGCCCAGCCGGGTGACGCCGTCTTCCTTTTCCGACGCGCGATTGATGGTGACGCACTCGCGGATATTGTTGTCGTCGCCGATGACCACGCGCGTGTTGGAACCGCGATAGCTGAGGTCTTGCGGCTCGCCGCCGATGACCACGCCGGGAAAGAGGTGGTTGCGTTGGCCAAGTGTAACGTCGCCCAAGAGGGTCACGCTGGCTTCGAGCTTGGTTCCCTGTCCGATGCGGACCTTGGGGCCAACGACGCAGAAGGGGCCGATTTCGACGCCATCTTCCAACTCTGCGCGGGGATCAACCGATGCAAGATCGGCAATGTGGATCGCCATCGCCCGGACTCCTTAACGTATGATGTAAAAACTATGCACACCGCTTGATGGCGGTTTGACCGTCCACGATCGCCCGCACCAACTCGGCGTTGAGGCGATGTCCACTGCGGTAGGCGATGAACCGCCCGACCAAGTCGCAACCGGCCAGGGCGAAATCGCCGACCATATCGAGGATCTTGTGGCGAACGCACTCGTCGGGAAATCGCAAAGCGTTCCCGATGGGGCCGTCCGAATCGAAGATCAGTAAATCGTTGACCGTGGCCGTTTGCCCCAAGCCCTGTGCCAAAAGCGCGGTTGCTTCGCGCTGCAGCATGAACGTGCGGCTCGGTGCCAGGCTCACGTGGAAATATCGAGGAGAAAGCGTGACTTCCAGCGACTGCCGCCCGATGGCATTGCCGACGCCGTAGTCGAGATCGTAATGGATGATCGTCTTGCCGCCCGACGCCGGGTGGGCCTCGATCCAGCAATCGTCGCTGCCCAGCCGCACCGCCTGCCGCACGACGAGCAGGTTGCGCGGTGCGTTTTGTTCGACGATGCCGACCTCTTGGATGGCGGTAACAAACGCTAATGCGGAGCCATCGCAGCCGGGCATTTCCGGCTCGTCGACCCACACCTCGCAGTTATCGACCTGCATACCGGCCAGTGCGGCCATGATGTGCTCGATCATTTCAACCGTGGCCTCGCCGCTGCGAAGCACGGTGCGCCGAGGCATCTCGATGCGATGTGCCACCGCTGCCGGGATGCGAGGACAGCCGGCAAGATCGGCCCGCACGAACGAGATCCCCGCATGAGGCTCGGCCGGGCGGAACTCGACGCGGACGTTCCGTCCACTCCAGTAGCCGACTCCATCGACTGTCGCTCGTGCGACCAACGTGCGCTGATTACGTCGTGCGTCCATCCCCTGCACCCGTCATCCATGACGAAAAGTGTAAACTATCCGCTTGCATCCGGTCATCCGTGACCGGTCGCGTAGTCCGCAACCTGTATGCCGGAACTAGCTTTTTTGCAGTTCCGGCATTAACGCGAACAGTATCGATCCCTGCCGGAACGGCGTAAGCTCGTTCCTACCCGCACTGATTATTTGAACGGCAAACCGGTGTTTGCGGTCGGGCCACCGACGGCAGGATGCGCGGGGGCGTTGGTAAGGAATCTCTGCAACACGAGCGGCGTGATATCGAGATTCTTGTTGTAGTAAACGACCTTGTTGCTAATGCCGCGTGCGACGTCGTCGGGATTCGCCTCGTTGACGCGATCGCCGTTGAAATTCAGCACCAAAATAATGCCGCGCTGCTCGCATTGGTACTTCGTCTCGTCGCTGATTTCCTGGTAGGCCGTGTAGTAGACGTGCGCTTCCTTCTGCACGAACTCCTTACGCTTCAAGGCAATCATGCCCTGAAGTTGGGCCTTCTTGCTGACGAGGGCCTCTTCCATGTGCGTGTAGTCGGGCGTGCCCGGCTTGAAATTTTCCAGGTTCTTGACTTCCTGGTTCAATTGCTGCATCTGCTGCTCGAAGCCTTCCTGGACCTTCTTGGCTTCCTCTTGCAACTCTTGCAACTGCGACTTTAGGCGGACGTGCTTCTTAAAGATGTAATTCACGTCCACGAGGGCAATCGGGCCTGGGGCTTGCGCTCCGGCGGGGGCCTGGGCATGAGCCAAGCGGGCCGAAAGGCCGGTCCCAGCGATGCCGATGGCGATCAACACGGCCGCAACGGCCGACGAAAGAAAAGTCCTATTCACGTTCAGCGCTCCTTGCTGTTGCATTGGGTCTTCCTTGACCAGCGCGTTTCTCCCTAACGGCGCGCTAGGCCGCTGTGACCCTTACCGTAGACCAAAAACGGCTTCCAGGGAGGCGCGTATTCTGCCGACTTGTTCGATTTTGGTAAATAGCAGATTGGGCAGAATGTAAAGATTTTCGTAAAGGGTTCCTTAGCAACACGTTGCGAGGCACGAGTGCTACTTCGTTGCTTCCAGAACCGTCTCAAACGTCTTCGTCGATCGGTCGCGCCGCACTTTCACGCGCACGCGATCGCCGCTCACGTACTGCTGCAAGGCATCGTCCAAATCGTCGGCAATGCCGATGTTGAGCCTGCCAAACTTCACGATCACGTCGCCCGATTGCAGTCCGCAACGAGCCGCCGGGCTGCCGGAAATTACGCAACTGATCGGATAACCAGGTTCCTCGCGCGTGAAATCCGGCAAGCAGCCCAGATAGGCCCGCGGAACGTCGTTTGCCCGGCGTTGCATCGGTACGGAGACAAATTCCGGCCGACCGGGTGCATCGGCCAGAGCAACCGCCATATCGGCCACATAGCCGGCGATGCGCCGCATCCCCGCGAGGTTCAGCCCTGGAAACGTATCGGTGGGCCGGTGATAGTCGGGATGTTTTCCCGTGAAGTAATGGATGTTGGGAACGCGTTTGGCATAGAATGCCGCTTGGTCGCTTCGGCCCGACGCACCGGGAACCTGCGTGATTTGGAAACCATAGGGACGATTCAATAAATCCAGCAGCGGACTTAGCCCCGTGCCGGTGCCGACGCTATTGATGGTCAGGGCACCCTCTCGGAGCCTACCGACCATATCGAGATTGAGCATGGCGACGGTCTTTTCAAGCGGTACGACGGGGTTATTGACGTAGTGGCTGCTGCCCCAAAAGCCCCATTCCTCACCGGTGAAAAGAATGAAGAGCACGCGTCGATGGAGCCGCTTGGGCCGCTGGGACAGGGCCCGTGCCACCTCGATCACCACGGCCACGCCGGAGGCGTTGTCGTCGGCCCCGTGGTAGATCGATCCCGATTCCTTCTTCGACGGCACCGTGCCCCGCGCACCGTAGCCCAGATGGTCGTAATGAGCACCCACGACGACCGTTTCATCGGCCAACGGACCTTCGCCGGGAAGTATCGCGGCCACGTTCTTTACATCGCAAAGCACGTGATGGATACCGGTTTCACCTCGCAGCCGCCAACCCGTTAGCTCGCGGCTGGCCGGCTTGAGCGTTCGATCGATCTGTTCTTCGATCTGGCCAAGCTCGGGATCGTTCAGCGACTTCAAAATGCGATCGATCACTGCGCGGCGGCAGGAAAGCACGGGCAAATCGGGATGCGTGAAGGTCGTGCCGGCAACTTTGAAGGAGAGTGCTGTGTCGTCCTGGCTGTGGCGTCGCCGCAATTCGGCCTGGTCGCAGCAAAAAATCACGCCCGAGGCACCATGTTCGTAGGCATTGGACGCTTTGTGGCGAAACGCCGTGTAGGCAGTCTCTTTGATCGCGGCCGACTCTTTGTCGTCGATCTCATCGCGGGGTTGGTGCCGCAGCATAATGACGGCCTTGTCGGTCACGTTGACATCGGCAAAATCGTCGTAGCCCGCTTTGCGCGCGGATATTCCATAGCCCGCAAAGACGAGCGGAAGATCGAACTTGCCTGCGCCGGAGATGGCCAAGGGGGTGTAATCCTTTCCCAATTCCAGTTCGATGGAGAGCGGCTTCTTGCCGTCGGCTCGCGGCGGCCCGACGAGGCTGACCTTGTTTTCTGAACTCAAATCGGCATCGATGGCCACTTTGAATTTTTGGAAGGGACCACCGTCCCAAAGATCGGTTTGCACGCCGTAGGTCGCAAGCTGGCCGAGTTGCTTGGCGATATATGCGGCGGCCAAGTCGATCCCCTTGGTGCCCAGTCCGCGGCCCTCCAGGTCGTCCGAGGAAAGATATTTGGCCGATGCCGCCAGACGCTGTTCGATACCTGCCGGATCGTTGCCGCTATCGCTGCCGCCGTCGCTGCCGTCAGCGCCCGATTGCATTGCTTGGACCGTCGCACCGATCCAGAACATGCCAACCAAGAAAGAGACGAAACGACTCCAGAGACTGCGGTTTCCCAGCCGGGGAATTTTATGCAAAAAAGAACTCATACGACGAATCGGCTTCAGAATTCCAGAAAGTAAATGCGAGACGAGAGGCTGCAAACTTCTTCTCCATTTTCTCTCGCCGGGGAGCCACCGTCAAGATAATCTCGGAACTTTCCGTCGCAGAGACCGAGAAGGGTGGTGGCGAGCCTTCAGATGCTACGGCATCCGAGATGCGAAAAAGAATCGATCGGAGAGTACGCGAGGCTCCAGAGGAGTAAAAACCAACCCCAA